>JAPOYZ010000548.1:4434-11307 GCA_026706325.1 Candidatus Aminicenantota bacterium | reverse complement strand
AAGCAGGGGATGCCGGCACCAGTCCAGCTCGATCCCCTCCAGGTCGTAGCGCCGGCAGGCTTCGCGGACCACGCCCAGGAAGTGGTCCCTGACCTCCGGGCGGGCGTAATCGTATGCGGGCCAGGAGAAGGAGATGGGGCCCAGCGAACTGTTGCGAAAGCGGTCGATGGTGCGCCTTCCGCCGTTGCCCCAATACTCAAGCAGCGCGTCGTGAGGATGGTCTGCGGATTCACCATTGATCCAGGGCAGGAACGTCTCCTGGAACCGCTCTCGGCTGATGCGGGACTGGAGGAGATCGGGGTTCTCCAGCTTGAGGGGAGTCCAATACTGGATCCCCGAGTAGACGGCGCAATGGACGTCGTTCATGCGGATGGAGAAGAAGAACTCCAATTTGTTGTCGTGCGCAAACTTGACGGCGGGCTGGACCGGGTCGGGACCCAGCGCCGAGATGTTCTTCCGGGGCAGTTCCCAATGGGGGATGGTGGCAAGGCCGCAGTGGGCCAGTCCGTTGACGTGGGTCCCCTTGAGATGGTTCATGCGCAGGGCGAGATACTCGTCGACGGTCTCGAACCGTTTCGGCCAGTGAGGCCGCCGGCCCAGACCTTGCGCTATCCCCGCCAGGTCGTCGGCGTCGTTGTTCCAGATGATGCGTTTCTTGCGGCTGTTTTGTTTGGATTGCTCAGTGCCCGGGGAGCAGCCGGATCCAGCGAGTGCGGGGAACAGCGTCGTGGCGGTGGTAGCCGCCGCCGTGTTTTTGAGGAATCGTCGTCGGTTCTGCATAGTCCCTCCTGGTGGAGAGGCGACTGTCTCGTCGCCCACTGGGAGGGGGGACTTTTAGTCCCCCACTCGTCCGGAATCGGCGGTAGGAAAACCGCCGTTCCTGACGGGCGACAGGAAAGTCGCCGTTCCTGACCGGCGACAGGAATGTCGCCGCTCCCAATCGGCGGCAAGAAAGCCGCCGCTCCGCATCACTCGCTGATGCAATAGAGTGCGTCCTGGCTGCGGAGGAAAAGCTGGTTGTCCACGATCACCGGCGACGAGATGAAGAAGTGGTCCGGCATGGGGTTGACCGCCACCACGTTGTATTCCTCACCCATTTTGAGAACGATGACGTCACCCTGCTCGCTGGCTAGGTAGAGTCGGCCCCCGGACCCCAACGGGGAGGCCTTGAACTGGTAGGGATTGGGCAGACGTTGCTGGTGGTAGAAGGGTTTGCCGGTGTCGGCGTCGAAGCAACTGATCATTCCCCGGTCGGTCAGGACGTAGAGCTTCCCGTCGGCGTAGACGGGAGACGTGGTATAGGCGTTTCCCCGCTGGTTGGTCCAGAGGACCGCGTCGGTATCGGTCAGGTCACCCGTTCGGTCCAGTCGAATGGCCAGCATGTTGGGGCTGCGGTGTCCCGTCATCACGATCACCGTGTCCCGGTGGCGGACCGGTATGGGGACCGGATTCAGTCCCAGGCCGCCGCACTCCCAGATCAGGTCGCCGTTGGCGATGTCGTAGCTGCGGACCCGGTTGTCTCCGCTGACGATCACCTGGGTCTTTCCCGCGTGCTCCGTGACCAGGGGAGTGGTCCAGGTGCTCCGCTCGTCCCGGTTCCGGCGCCAGAGCTCCTTTCCCGTATTCTTGTCCAGAGCCAGAATGAAGGACTGGCCTTCATGGTCGAAGTTGAGGATCAGAGTATCGCCGTGAAGGACCGGCGCTGTCCCCTCACCGAACCCGTTGCGCATTCTCATTTTCACGCCGAAGTTCCTTTTCCAGGCCAGATTCCCGTCCAGGTCGTAGACGAAGAGGCCTCGGGAGCCGAAGAAGGCGTAGAGGTGACGGCCGTCGGTGACCGCGGAATTGGAGGCGAAGCTGCCGTAACGCCGGTGGTAGCCCTCGTGAGGCGTCTCTTTCGTTGCTGTCTGCCGCCACAGGATCTTTCCCGTCGCCTTGTCCAGGCACAGGACCTCGAACTTGTGCTCCACCAGCGTCATTTGCATCCGGCGCCGGAATCGTTCCCTCAGGCGCCGCCGCCGTTCCGGGTCGGGCCTGCCTTCGCCTCGTTCCGGCCGTGGCCGCCGGGTCAGCTGGCGCCCGGGAGCTTCGGGGATGGGAGACGTGGGGATGGCGGTGGTGAGGTAGATCCTGTCTTGCCAGATGATGGGAGTGGAGTGGCCCTTTCCGGGGATGGGGGTCTTCCACTTGACGTTCTCGGTGGTGCTCCAGCGCACCGGCGCTCCCGTGCGGGCCATGCCCGTATGGTCCGGACCGCGCCAATTGGGCCATTGCACATCGAAATCCACCGGAGGGGAAAATGCGGCGGCCAGCGTCAATCCCAGCATGCCGGCACAGATCAAGTAGATTTTCTTCATGGATATTTCCTCCCAGCGCCGTCGTTACCGGTACCGGTTCCAAGAGACGGCGGGTCTGCTCGCGACAATAGCAGTCCCCGGTGATAGTCGCCACGCCGGTCCGGCGGTTTCGGCGACCCGTATCATCCGGGCTGCTACAATACGGCGCTGCAATTGCAACGATCGAGGAGTGGAACCGAGGAGAATCCGAAATGAACCAGATCTGTACCCTGCTCACCGTCATGACGCTCTCTCTGTCGACCGCCATCGCCGGCGTCATCGATATCGGCTCGCGCCGGGAGCTGTTCGTGGACCGGCACCTGATCCATGAGATCACGGGCGACGCCCGCCTTCAGTTGCATCGGCCCGAGCCTCAGGAAGTGGTCTTAGTGACCGGCGAGCCCTGGGAGGGGAACACCAGCGCCTACTACACCATCTTCCAGGACGGCGACCTCTACCGCATGTACTACCGGGGATCCAACTGGGACGTGGAGGCCAGGAAAGCCACCCATCCGGAGGTGACCTGTTACGCCGAGAGCCGGGACGGGATCAATTGGACCAAGCCCGATCTGGGGATTGTGGAGTACGAGGGATCGAAAAAGAACAACATCATCCTGGACGGGATCGGCACCCATTGTTTCGTCGCCTTCAAGGACGGGAATCCCGATGTTCCTCCGGAGGCGCGGTACAAGGGGATCTCCCGGGGCCGTCCGTTGGGGAAGAAGGGACTCTACGTCTACCAGTCTCCTGACGGCATCCACTGGTCGTTGATCAAGGACGAACCGGTCATCACCGAAGGGGCCTTCGATTCCCAGAACCTGGCTTTCTGGGATCCGCAGATCGGCAAGTACCGTGAGTACCACCGCATCTTCGTCAACCGGGTACGCGCCATCATGACCGGCACTTCGGACGACTTCGTCAACTGGACCGATCCGGTGCTGCTGAAATATCCGGGCGCGCCCAACCAGCACCTCTACACCAACGCCATCCGGGCCTATCACCGGGCGCCCCACATCCTCATCGGATTTCCCACCCGCTATCTGCCTGACCAGGGGCAGCGGGTGGAGCCCATCTTCATGGCCAGCCGCGACGGGCTCACCTTCCACCGCTGGAACGACCCGGTGATTCCCGAGGACGCGCCCAAGGACCGGGCGGGGAACCGCAGCAACTACATGACGTGGGGACTGCTGGAACTGCCGGACCGCCCCGGCGAGATGTCGGTCTATGCTTCCGAGGCCTACTACGAAGGGCCGGACACCCGGCTGCGGCGATTCACCTACCGCAGCGACGGTTTCGTGTCGGCCAGCGGCGGCCCCGGGGGCGGGGATCTGGTCACTCATCCCCTCAAGTTCTCGGGAAGCCGCCTCGAGGTGAATTTCCGGGCCCGCCCCGGAGGTCAGCTCCGGGTGGAGTTTCAGGACCAGGAGGGCGCTCCGATACCGGGCTATTCCCTGGTCGATTGCCCGGCGCTGACCGGCGATTCAACCCGGATCATCGTCAACTGGAAGCAGTGTCCCTGCAGCCAGGAAACCCCCAGCGAAGAAGAGACGATCCAGCCCGATGTGGGATCCCTGGCCGGACAGACGATCCGGATCCGGTTCCGCTTGGAAAACGCGGACCTCTACTCCTTCCGCTTCAGCGACTGAGGTTTCAGGGATACCAGCAAGCGCAGGGGCGGTCCTCGTGGCCGCCCTTCGCCGTTCAGGCCGATGGGTCGCTGTGCAGCAGTTCGACCAATCGAAGAAAAAGGCGATCGCGGCGCGACTGCCTCTCCTCGATCCGTTCGGGAGTGTATTCGTAGATCCCCCGTCCGCTCTTGACTCCGTAATGCCCTTCCTGCACCAGGCGGTCCACGGCGGGCGGCAGCTTCCGGCTTGACGCGATCTCCTTCAGCAGGTGGCCGAAGACGTGCCCGGTGATGTCGAGGCCGGCGAAGTCCGCGATCTCGAAGGGTCCGGCTGCGGCCAATCGGAGCCCGATGCTGGCGCTCACTGCCTGGTCGACCTGTTCCGGGGTGGCGACGCCCTGTTCCACCAGATCCCAGATCTCCCGGAAGACGGCGGCCTGAATCCGGTTGACCAGGAACCCGGGAACTTCCTTGTGAAGGCGGATCGCCACCTTGCCGTTCCGTTCCAGCAGGTCCATGGTCCTCCCAACGGTTTCCTCAACGGTCTCGCGTCCGGGCACCACTTCCACCAGGGGGATGATGTGAGGCGGATTGAACCAGTGGGTGACCAGCGTCCGTTGGGGATGCCGGAGACCGCGGGCCATCCCGGTCATGGGAAAGGTGGAGGTGTTGCTGGCCAGGACCGTCTCATGGGAAACGAGATCCTCCAGCCGTTTGAACAGATCCTTTTTCGTGGGAAGATCTTCCCGGACCGCCTCCACGACGAAATCGGCTCCCTGGACGGATGGTTCCAACTCGGAGACGACCTCGATCCGGCCGAGCACCGCCTCCGGGTCCAGTCCCGGGGAGAGCCCCAGCCGGGCCTTCTGTTCCATGTTGCCGCGGATCCGGTCTTTCAGCGTGTCCCGCGCCCGGGCTGCGGAATCGTAGCAGCGGACGCGATGGCCGGTTGAGGCGAAGACCTGGGCGATCCCGTGCCCCATGGTTCCCAGGCCCAGTACGGCGATTCGTTCCGAAACCATGGAACTCAACTCGTTGCGGCGCCGGACGCGACGGTCGCCCGTCCCATGATCTGACCGATGATGTCCAGGCCGACCTTCTCGCTCCAGGCGTCCATTAGGCGGTGGAAAACAGGTCCGCCGGCCTTGCCGTCCCCGATGACCGCCCCGTTGATCCGGGTTACCGGAGCAAGGCAATAGGGCGTGGTCAGAAGCAGAGCCTCGTCGGCGTTCATCACGTCGTAGACCTGAACCTCCCGCACCTCGAAGGGACTGCACCACTCCCGGCACAGCCCGAAGACGGTCAGCAGAGTCACTCCCTGCAGGGTGTTGCGAGATGTAGGAGCGACGACTGCGCCGTCCTGCACGATGGCGAAGTTTGAGCCGCTGGTCTCGGTCACGTTTCCGTCCAGATCAAGCAACAGAGTGATTCCCCGGGGATCCACCTGTTGGGTCTCCTGGTCCGCCAGCCACATATGCATTCGGCTGCGATGTTTGATCTTGGAGTCCACGCATTGAGGAGGGTAGTGGCGGATCGAGGGAGTGACCACGTGAGCCCCCTCCGTGAAGAGATGGGTGAAGGCCTCGAACGGAACGGGGAAGGTGTGGATGCAGAGGGTGGGCACCGTCTGCGTGGGGGTTCCAGGCAGTGCGGAATAGGAGGCGATTTCCCCGGCCGTCATGAAGTGAACCAGCGACAGTTCCCGGTCGGGAGGAAGGAGCCTCGTGTTGTGCCGGACCAGTTCCCGGGAGATCTCCTCCGTCCGGTCCCGGCCGAAGGGAGGCCGGATCCGGGTGTACCGGGCTGAGCGGTAGAACCGGTCGACGTGATCTTCCAACCGGAAGGGTTTGTGGTGGAACGTACGCGTCATGTCCGTCACGGTGGCTCCCAGGATGATTCCTGCGTCGAATATGGCAATGGAAGCCTGGGAGGCCGGGACCATTCGGTCCTTGAGGAAGACCAGCGGTTCCTGCCCGGAGCCGGAGTCCGGAATGAGGGAAATCTGGGTTGACATGGTTTAGAGCTCCGTTCCTATGTGTTGTTCCTGAATCTCCTGAATGCGGAGGATCGATGCCGGGTCAAACTCCAGGCCGGCCGCTTGCAGGTTGTCCTCCAGCTCGGCCACGGTCATGGCGCCGGGAATGGTCGTCGCGACCTGATCCTGGGAGATGCAGTAGCCCAGAGCGGCTTGTGCCGGAGAGCAACCCAGTTTGCGGTGGAGGAAGTGGAAGCGTTCCGAAGCTTCGACCAGGGACAGATGCCTCTCACGCGGCCAAGTGGATCGAACGTCCGAAGTGGAGTCGAATACCGTATCCCGCGTGAATCGGCCGGTCAGATAGCCAAAGAAAAAGGGCTCGCGGCAGACGACGCCCACATCCAGTTGCCTGAGCCCGGGGAGGATACGCCGGCGGGCGCTCCAGCTCAGCAGATTGAACCGGAGTTGGACGACTTCCACTTCTTCCTCTTCGCAAAGCGGCAGGAAGAAGGATTCGCTCTCCGCGTGGGATGCCGGGAACGAGATCCCGTAGGCGCGAATGATCCCCCGCCTCTTGAGTTCCTTGAGGGCCGCCAATCCCGAAGGTTGGTAAAGGCCGGCTTCGGGGGAGTGCAGGACATAGACGTCGATGTATTCGGTGCCGAGGCGCTCCAGGGACTCCTCGTAGTGAGCCATGATGTAGTCGCCCGAGTAGTCGCTGGTATAACGCTTGTCCTTCAGGAATATTCCCACCTTGGTGGAGACGATGACCTCTTCTCGCCGATTCCGGATGGCCTCTCCCACCAGCCGTTCGGAATGGCCGTCGCCGTACCAGGGGGCCGTGTCCAGGAAGTTGACTCCCTGATCCAGGGCTTGGCCGAGCATTCGCAACGATTCGGCGTCGTCCCCCTGACCGTACCCCGAGATGGTGCCGT
>JAPOYZ010000548.1:0-4400 GCA_026706325.1 Candidatus Aminicenantota bacterium | reverse complement strand
CCAGCATCCCAGTCCCACGACCGAAACCTGCATACCGGTCCTGCCCAGGCGTTTGGTCCTCAGCCGGCTCATGACCCGTAAGTGTAGCAGTCCGGAGCGAAAGTCTCGTCTCCTGGCGATCGACCCGCGACGGTCCGATCCGGACGCTTCGCGGCGGACCGAATTGAATCGGATGAGCCGCCCAAATAAAATGGATAGCAGCCGTTCGGGCGGTCGGAGCAGCATGACTGTCGGCGGAAAGATCGCGATGAGGACCCGCACACACTTTCCCCTCGGCAGCGCTGAGCGCCCCCTCCGCATTGCCATCGTTGGCTCGGGACCCTCCGGTTTCTACGCCGCCGACGCTCTCTTCAAGCAAAAGGGTGTGCATCTGCGCATCGACATGTTCGAACGCATGGCCATGCCGTACGGGCTGGTTCGTTACGGAGTGGCGCCGGACCACCAGAGCATCAAGCGCGTCATCCGCAGCTACGCGATGACGGCGCGCGACCCCCGGTTCAGGTTCTTCGGCAACGTTCAGGTGGGGCACGACCTGCCGGTGGAGCAGTTGCGCAAGCACTTCGACCAGGTCGTCTACGCTTTTGGTTGCAGTTCGGATCGGCGGTTGGGCATCCCGGGGGAGGACCTTCCGGGCAGTCACACGGCGACGGCATTCGTGGCCTGGTACAACGGGCATCCCGATCACCGCAACGACCGGTTCGACCTCTCCGGCACTCGGGTGGCCGTGGTGGGTGTCGGCAACGTGGCCATGGATGTGACCCGGATTCTGGTCAGGGATCCGGAGGACCTGGCCTCCACCGACATCGCCCACTACGCTCTGGACGCCCTGCGCGAGAGCAGAATCAAAGAAGTCCTGGTATTGGGACGCCGGGGACCGGTCCAGGCCAAGTTCACTCCCAAGGAAATCCAGGAGATCGGGAGTCTGCCGGACGTGGACGTGATGGTGCGGAAGCGTGACCTGGAGCTGGACGATTACTCTCTGAACGAGATGCGGGCGAAAAAGCCGGCGCGCCGCAACCTGCAGTACATGATGGAGCGGGCCCGGCTGGGGTCCCAAGGCGGGGCGCGCCGCGTCCTCTTGCAGTTTCTTGCTTCGCCGGTAGAGATCCTCTCCACCGATGGGAGGGTGAGCGCCGTACGGGTCGAGCGAAATCGTCTTGTGGCCAACGAGCAGGGCTGGATCCGGTCCGTGGGGACGGGAGTCAGCGAAATCGTCCCCGTGGATCTGGTGTTCCGATCCGTGGGTTACCGCGGTGTGGCCCTGCCGGGAATCCCGTTCGATGACCGTAAAGGGGTCATCCCCAGCGCCCATGGGCGTGTCCTGAGCCGGCGCGGTGAAGCGAACGGCACAAGCGAGTACGTCGTGGGTTGGATCAAGCGTGGTCCCACCGGGCTCATCGGAACCAACAAGGGAGATTCGGCGGAAACCGTTCGGAGCATGATGGAGGATATCCGCGGCAGGGAAGCCCTGCCGCTTTCCGAAGATGCGGAAGAAGCCGTTTCACGCCTCCTGCTGGACCGGGGAATCCGGCCGATTCGGTTCTCGGACTGGAACATCATCGACCGGGAAGAGCAGGAGCGGGGCCGTCGCCGAGGCAAGCTGAGAGAGAAGATCACCGATCCGACGGAAATCGCCGGTTTGCTGGACGGCCGTCGCCGGCGTGCAGCGGTGGGTTGAAACGCCGGCAGTTGCGAGGCGGATTTCCCAGCCGAATAGCCGTTCCCGAAAAAGAGAGAGGATGAGGACATGGGAACCATTCGCCGTCGCGAGTTCGGGCAGGTCCTGGCGGCCACCGGGTTGGGGCTCGCGACCGGAACTTCCCGTTCCGAGGCCGCCGGCCGGAAGGAACTCCGCATCCCGCTGGGGTTCGACAACTACTCCATTCGGGCGCTGGAATGGAAGGCGCCGCGCCTGATCGAGTATGCCGCCGAGCTGGGGTTGGACTCCTGCCTGCTCTCGGACCTCTACGTCTACGACAGTCACGACGAGTCCTATCTCGGCGAAATTCGGGCACAGGCGGAAGGCGCCGGCATCCAACTTCACGTCGGGACGGGAAGCATCTGTCCCACCTCTTCCAGTTTCAAGACCGATTTCGGAAGTGCGGAGGAACATCTGGCGCTCACCATCCGGATCGCCCGGATTCTGGGGTCGCCTGTGGCCCGCTGCTTCCTGGGCAGCCGCCAGGATCGCCTGGGGCCCGAGGGAATCGAACCCCACATGAAAAGTACCGTCCAGGTGTTTCGAAAGCTGCGGGGCGCGGCGCTTGATGCGGGAGTCCGCATCGCCATCGAAAACCACGCCGGCGACATGCAGGCCCGGGAAACGGTCCGGGTCATCGAAGAGGCGGGGACCGATTTCGTGGGCGCGACGGTGGATTCGGGAAACGCCACCTGGAGTCTGGAAGATCCGGTCCGAAACCTGGAGATCCTGGGTCCCTACGCCGCCTCAAGCGGCATCCGGGATTCCATGGTCTGGGAGGACGAAGCCGGTGCCCGGGTCCAGTGGGCGGCGATGGGGGACGGCTGCGTCGACCTGGAGGCCTACATGGACCGGTTCGCCCGGCTCTGTCCCGGCGTCCCCATCCAGTTGGAGACCATTTCCGGGGTGCAGAGATCCGTTCCCTATCTGGAGCGGGACTTCTGGAATCCATACCCGGCGGCTCTGGCCCAGGATTTCGCCGCCTTCGTGGCCCTGGCCAGGCGGGGCACACCGTTGAGGCCTTTCGCGGTTCCGGAGGACGCCGATGGCCAAGAGGCCACTGCCGCTTTCCAGAAGGCGGAGTTGGAGCGCAGCGTGAGATACTGCAAGGAGGTCCTGGGTCTGGGTTTGAAGTCATAGCTACGGTCCGTCGAGGAGGTGTGAACCGGAAAATGCAGATCACCAAAGTCGATTCCTACATCGTGGAAAACCCCTGGAACCCCTGGTTTTTCGTGCGAGTGGAGACGGATACGGGGGTCGTCGGCGTCGGCGAGGGGATCGGGTACCACTGGTCCCTGGCGTCCCAAGCCTATCTGCGCCAGAACGGGGAGCATCTTTTCCTGGGACGGGACCCCCACGACATCGAGAAGATGGTCCTGGACACCCGCCAGATGCTGGGGATCGATCGGGGCTTGGGGATGGTGGAGAGGAGCGTTCTTTCCGCCGTGGAGCAGGCCTGCTGGGACATTCTGGGGAAGCACTACGGAGTCCCGGTCTACAAGTTGCTGGGAGGCAAGGTCCGCGACCGGATCCGGGTCTACGCCAACGGCTGGTACAACGACTTCGACGTCCGTGATCCCGGCCAATGGGCGGCCAAGGCCGGAAAGCTGGTGGATCAGGGCTACACGGCGCTCAAGTTCGATCCCTTCGGGGCCGCCTACCGGCGTCTCGAACCGTCCGAGTTCCGCCTGGCGGTGGACATCGTCGCCGCCGTACGCGAGGCCACCGGGCCCGACACGGGTTTGATCGTTGAGGCGCACGCCCGGTTCCATCCCGAAGCTGCGATTCAGTTCGGCAAGGCCATGGAGCCGTACGACCTTCTCTGGTACGAGGCGCCGACTCTCGGATACCTGGGTCCCGCGCCCCTCAAGGAGGTGGCGTCCCGGGTCAATATTCCCATCGGGACCGACGTGGCCGGAATCAGCGACCTGGTCCAGGCCAGCCAGTACCTGCCCGGCCGGGCGGCCGGCGTCTACCAGCCCGACGTGGGTTACTCCAGCGGGATCCTGGAGGTGAAGAAGATGTCCGCCCTGGCCGACGCCCTGGGTGTTTTCTTCGCGCCCCACATGTCCCTGGGGCCCATCTGCATGGCGGCTTCAATCCAGGTCAGCTTCACCGCTCCCGCCTTCCTGATCCAGGAGGCGTTCGCCGAATTCGCGTATCCCTCCTGGACGCGTGATTTGGTCACCGGATCGGCCCCGATCCGGAACGGTTACATCGAATTGCCGGAGAAGCCCGGTCTGGGCGTGGAACTCGATGTCTCGGTCGCCCGCCAACACCCCCTCAAGGGAGACCGGGTGATCGATCTCCTCGCCGAAGGCTGGGAAGGGCGATCGGACGTATTGAAGGCGTAACCCTCGGAGGAGCGGAGTTCCGTTTCAAGGTCTATGGTCGCCAACAGATGCACATGCGAATCATAGTGGATATCCCGGACCGTGAACTTAACGACGCTATACGATTCACCGACGCCACGACTGAATCGGAGGCTGTCGTTCGAGCCATGGCAGAATTCAACCGCCTCTCCCGCTTGGCGGAGCTCACCCGATACTCTGGAACCTGTGTTGACTTGATCACGCCGGAAGAACTTCAGACCTCCCGCCGGGCAACGGACCACGAATAGGTCCACCTCCTTGAGGATCCCAACGACCCCACGGACGATGGTATTGCAGGTTTCCTACCTGCTCCTCTTGTTATGATCCCG
>JAPOYZ010000522.1 GCA_026706325.1 Candidatus Aminicenantota bacterium | reverse complement strand
GCATCCTGGACCTGAAGCCGGGAGCCAACGTCAAGGAAATCGTGGAGGCCCGTGACGATCTCCTGGTGCTGTGGGACCCGAACCGCCTGAAATCGCACCCGCGGCTCCGGTCCAAGGCCGCCGTCAAGATCCGGGAGATTCACGGCGCCTACCAGGTCCTGATGCAGCATCCCGGGCAGGAAGAGGCCCGCGCCGGCGCGGACGCCTCCGCGGCAAGGGGTCCCTCTCCGGTTTCGGAGGCCGGCCCTGGTCCTTCCGCGGACGCGCCCCTTTCCCCCGCCAGCGGTACGGCTTCCCTCTTCGACGAAGTCTTTCGAGACCGCAAGACCGAGAAGCGGCTCCGCCTGCCCATGGCGCCCATTCTGGCCGGAGCGGTGGTGGTTCTTTCGGCGGTCCTGGTCCTGCTCCTGATCGGTGGCGGAGAAGCTCCAACAGAGACCCCTCCGACCGCCGTCACGGATCCCGCACCCGAGCCGCCGGTCTCCCCCGAGCCTGCCGGGGCGCCCGTCGATACCGCTTCCGGCCAAACCGCGGATTCCAGTTCCACCACGGCCGTCGACCCGGATCCCGCCAAGACCGTCGACTCCGGCGCCGGCGACACCCCTCCGGCCTCTCCGCCCCGGCAGGAGATCAAGCCGCCACCGAAACCACGGGTCGCCACTGCGCCCGAACCGGCTCCCTTGCCACCCGCCAAACCGGAAAAGCCCAAGCCCCTACGGCCACCGCGCCCGGGCGACCGGCCGGTCCTGGTCCGGGAGCCTGACGGCGGGACACCCCCTACCGCCGGCGAAACCCCCACGCCTGAGCGGAAGTCCGCCGACGAGGAGGCGGAAAAGCGCCAGTTGGAAGAGGCCGAGAAGGCTTACCGGGACCTGTTGTCGGGATCGAAGGCAGCGCAACGGCTGGTGGATGGCCAGGTTCCCGGCACCCGTTTCGCAGAATGGAGCATCGCCGGCCGCCGGGGCTCGGAACTCCTGGTGGATCTGGTTGCCGAACAGTTCGGCGGACAACCGGTGCATTTCGTCTGGGGAGTGGACACGGCGACCGGAAAGGTGAAGGCGTTGAGCCAGGCGGCCCGCCAACTGGAACAGGTCGCCGCCCAAGAATGACGTGGAATGGACTATATATTTTCCCGAAAGGAGCAGCGGTTTCCCAACCGCCGGACTCCCCCGTAGCAAAGCGGCGACGGAAGAGCGGGCGATTGGAAATCCTTTGCTCGGTCTAGATGAACCAGAGTATATTCCCTTTATATTCAATAGTTTATGACAATTATCCCCTCGAATCATTGCCCCTGATTCCGACCCGTTGCCTGTTTGTTGCCTGTTGCGTTTGTGAGTCTTCGTTAGCCTGTGCCTCCCGAATGCTGGCAAGCGCGTGGGAACTGACGTACCCGGCGTAGCGCATCGTCGTGCTGATTGCCGAGTGACCCATCAGCTTCTGCACCGTCCTCACGTCCACCCCCTGCATCAGCCAATGGCTGCACCGGAATCGTCTCAGGTCATGAAATCCGACCTTCAACCCCACCCGCTCGGCGGCCCGGCGCAATGGCTTGTCCGGATTCACCCATTTCGTCCCCGTCCGGCTGTTGACGAAGACGTAAGGGATCTTCAGGTAGCGAACCAGCCCGGCCAGATATCCAGCAGCGTACTTCGAGAGCGGAATCTCCCGCGGCTCGTCGTCCTTGGTGAACTCCACCCATAGCAGCCTCCGGGACAGGTCCACCCGTTTCCAGGTGAGCGACAACGCTTCGCCTTTCCGTATCCCCGTCTCGCCGATCACCGCGATCATGGCTTGCAGGTAAGGGTTGTCCATCGCCTCGACCAAGTCGCGGAACTGTTGAACCGTCAAGGGTCGGAAGACCTTCTTGGGCTCCTTCAGTTTGGGGAACCTCACCAGCGGATGCGTGTCGACTTCCCCGCACTCCAGCGCGTAGGAAAACAGCTTGCTGAGGGCCGCAATGTCTCGGTTCACCGTGGCCGGCTGGACCTGCCCCTTACGTTTCGCGACGTAGCGGTGGAGGTCCTTGCGCTGGAACTCCTTCAGGGGAATGTTCCCCAGCATGGCGTTGAGGCTCTTGAACGAGAGCCTGTACCGGCGCAAAGAGCGCAGACGAGGTTTGCAGTACTCCTCGAAGAAACGCTCATAGAAGCTCCGGACCGTCCAGATCGTGCGTTTCCCACCGGCGAGCTCCTCCTTGAGCTGCTTCCAGGTTCCGTCCAGGATGCTGGACTCGATTCGTGTTTGAAGCGCCTGTGCGCTCCGGTAGT
>JAPOYZ010000133.1 GCA_026706325.1 Candidatus Aminicenantota bacterium | reverse complement strand
ACATACTCCCGGTATGCACCCGAATCGCGCCTTGTCCGGCGGGCGCAGGAACGGCCTCGGTGCTCGCGGGACTTTCACCACGGGCTGATAGGGGAGGCATGGAGCGAGTCGCGATCGCGGTTGTGGGCTGCGGGAATTTCGGCTCGCACATGGCCCGCCTGATCCGGGAGTTGGAGCCGTACCGGGTCGCTGGCTGCCACGATCCCGACGGGGCGGCAGCCGACGGCCTGGCCTTCCACCTCGAGACTTCCGTATACGGCTCCTTCTCCGACATTCTGGCCGATCCCTTGGTCGACGCGGTCCTGCTGACGTCACCCAACCATCTGCACTGCTCTCAGGCTGTGGCGGCGGCACGCGCCGGGAAGCACATCTTCTGCGAGAAACCCATGGCGCTCGACGTCGAGGAGTGCCACCAGATGATGGAGGCGGCGACGGCGGCCGGCGTGAAGCTCTTGGTCGGCCACAAACGGCGGCTGCGCCCCCAGTACGCCAAGATGTCCCAAGTGGTTCGGAGCGGCCGGCTCGGGCGGGTGATGGCGGTCAACATCAATGGGTTCTACCATCGGGACTGGTGGAGCTGGTGGCTGCGGCGGGACCGGGGCGGAGGGCTGCTTCACGCCTCCGGTGTCCACGACATCGATTTTCTGCGGCACATCTGCGGCGAGGCGGGGAACGTGTTCGCCAGGAGTCCCGTGAAGACGGACCATCGAAGCGATTTCGAAGACCAGATCTCGATGCTGATCCACTTCGAATCGGGCGCGGTGGCCACGCTTCAGGTCAGTCCCTTCTCTCCGATTCGGACCTTTCGCCAGGCCTTCGGCGTGCATATCGTGCTGGAGCAGGGCGGAATCCTCTACGATCCCGGCGATTGCAGCGTCACCATTCGGAGCCGCGACGGCTGGGAGGAGCGACACGGGTTCGACAACGAGGCCGGCTTCCGGAGCGCCTATATCGAAGAGTTGACCAGCTTCGCCGATTGGATTCTGAAGGACCGGGAGCCGGTGCTCACCGGTTGGGACGGGCTGCGCTGCGTGGAGGTCATGGAAGCCGCCTATCTTTCGGCTCGGACCGGACGGCAGGTCGAGTTGCCGCTGCCGCGGCGGAACGCACCCGGCCTCATTCGGGGCCCCCTTTCCCGGAGGCGGAAACTGGAGGAGCCGACCCTTTTCGCCCGGGGCCTCTCCATGCCCGAGGGCCCGGCCTTCGACGCCGGCGGCAACCTCTACGTGGCCAACTGCCGTGCCGACCACGTCTCCAGGATCTCGCCGGACGGTCGGGTTTCCCGCTTTCTGACCACGGGCGGGAAGCCCCAGGGCGTGGTGGTGAATCCGGACGGGAGCCTCCTGGTATCGGACCACAAGTTGCGCAAGATTCTTCGAGCCGGACCGGATGGTTCGCTGGGGGATTTCTGCACCCACTACCGCGACGGACACCGGCTGCGGGGACCCAACGAGATCCTTCTTGGTCCCGGCGGTCAGGTCTACTTCACCGATCCGGGAACGGCGTGGCGCGGCCGCCCCACCGGAGCCGTCTCGCGGGTGACGGAGCAGGGAGTCGCGGAGGTCCTGGCAGACGGCCTGGAGTTCACCAACGGTTTGGATTTCCATCCCGGCGGGAAGGCGATCCATGTCGTGGAGACCACCAGCGGCAAGGTTCTGCGCGCGCCTCTGAACGAGATGGGAAATTTGGCCGGACCGTTCGAGGAGTTCGTGCGCTTCCCGGGGAGGGTCGGTCCCGACGGGATCCGCTTCGCCGCCGATGGCGATCTCTACGTCACGCTCTTCGGCCGGGGGCAGATCGCCGTGGTCTCTCCCGGCGCCGAGGTGATCGCTCGAGTCGGGCGTCCCGGCCTGTATCCCACCAACGCGATCGTCCGGGACGGGAACCTGTTGGTGTGCGAAGGAGCCAGGGGCGCCATCTGGAGTCTGGGTCTGGGGGTGGAGGGGCTTCCCAGCTACTCGGAGAGAATCTGGAACGGGACTTGAAGCAACACTGAAGAATCAGGAGGAGAGAAACCATGTCGAAACATCGTCTCGTCTGGCTGACCATCGTCGACCAGGACCCTTCACCGCTGGAGGCTCAACTCTCGGGCTTGGACTATGAGCTGGAAGTCGTTCTCTTGCCGGACCCGGAACAGACGGTTCAGGCGGTCCGCGGCGGCGACGCGGTAGTCACGGTCGGCGTGCCGCTTCGGACCGAGGTGCTGGATCAGGCCCAGAGGCTTCAGGGGATTCTGAGCCAGGGGCACGGCGTCGATCACATCGACATCG
>JAPOYZ010000175.1 GCA_026706325.1 Candidatus Aminicenantota bacterium | reverse complement strand
CACAAGAAACCTCTCAGGACCCCACAGACCCGCTCGGTAAGTCCGAGACCGGAGTTTGTGCGCTGGCACTACAAGGAGGTGTTTCGCCGTCCGCCAATGGCGTGACGCCGCGATGTCACCCTCCAACTCTGAAAGCGGGGTCGCCGGACCACGAACCGCAGGGCCCAATTTGTTGCTTAGAACTCCGGTTCAGTTCCAGGATCTCCGGTGGCATCAGGACGGGGGAGGCTGAACTGTGCAACGTCTCTGGATCAGAGCACGATCAGATTCTGGTCCGATGAGGGCGGCGTGATTTCGGGGTGGTTCTTGCGGATGAAGGTCAGGTAGGGCTCTCCGCCGGGAGGTTGCCGCAGGTGATAGCGGACCTCCGACTCCACCCACTCCATGCAGTTCAGGATATCGGACGCCCTGAGGTTCAACTCGATTTCCTGCCGCAGTTTCTCCAACATCTCCTGAACGGCGCGGATCAGCGCGGAAACCATGGGGTCGGCGGACTTGTGCTCGTAGATCACCCCCCGCTCCTCGGACCGGTAGGTTTTCCGCAACAGCCGGATCGCCTCCTTTACATGGCGGTCGTGAAAACTGCTCAGACCCTGCCCGTAGCGGAGGATCTCCTTCTCGATCTCGTCGATGAGCGGCCGGTATCGGCGCATGTTCTCGTAGAGTCGGATTCGGCGGTCCGTGCCCTCCTCCTGGCGGAGCTGGTCGACATATTTTTTCCCGGCCTGATGGCCGTGGCCCGACGTCAGATAGGCGCAGTCGGCTGGACAGGGGATCTCCACCACCCGGAGGCGGCCACAACAGGGGGCGCAAATGAGCGTGCCCTTGGCCGGACAGTGGCGCTTTCCCTTCCTGCTGTTGCACAGAATGCATTTCATGCCGCGAATCTCCAGATTCCCGATCGCGCCGAAAAGATACCATCGTGAGGTCGATTTGGCTTGCTTGAGAATTCGATGCCGAACCCAATCCCGCCTCCGTCGAACTGCGCTCAAGGCGTTCAGAAGGGCTATACTGTCTTCGTGGCGAAACGGGTCTTCACTCTGGCGGAAGCCAGAAAAATACTGCCCCTGGTCAGGAAGCTGGTGTCGGTCGGCATGAATCTGTCCGGCGAGATTTCCCGTTACAAGGAAGCCGTCCAGGAGCTGGCCAAGAGCGCCGACCTCAACCGGGGAAGCCCGGAAGGCACGGCCTACATGGAGCGTCTCCTGCAACTGCAATCGTGCGTCGCCCGGCTCCAGGGCCTGGGCTGCCTGGTCAAGAGCGTGGATCAGGGACTCATCGACTTTCCCCACATGAAGGAAGGGCGCGAGGTCTACCTCTGCTGGAAACATGGCGAAGAAGACATCTTCTACTGGCACGAGATCGACGCCGGCTTCGCGGGACGCAAGCGGATTCCCGAGGACTGAAAACGGAGGTTGACATGAGACAGAGCAAGCGTGTTCTCGGGGTATTCGGGACGATCCTCTTCCTGGCCTCGACCCACTGTTCCAGGAACATGGAGGAGCCCGCCGCCGGTGGTGCGGTTTCTTCCGGGACGGTATCGGCGGCGGGTGCTGCCGGCGGCCTGCTCTTTACGGCGCCCGACGGGTGGATCGAGGAGACGCCGACCTCATCGATGCGGAGGGCTCAGTATCGTCTTCCCCGCGCCGGCGGCGACCCTGAAGACGGAGAATTGGTCGTGTTCCACTTCCCCGGACAGGGAGGCACGATCGAGGCCAACATCAAGCGCTGGGTGGGGCAGTTCAGTCCGGACGAAACCGGCGGCGGCCCGTCAAAGGCCGAGGTCGCCCCCCGGACCGCGAACGGAGTCCGCCTGATGCTCGTCGACGTCTCGGGCACCTACCGTCCTTCGTCGGGGCCCATGATGCGGCCGGGAGATCCCAAGAAGGGCTATCGGATGCTGGCCGTCATCGCACAGACGGCGGCGGGCCCCTGGTTCTTCAAGCTCACCGGACCACGGAAAACCATCGACAATTGGCACCAGGACTTCCTGGCGTTCCTGGACACCATCCGTCCCGGCGGTTGAAGCTGACACTGCCGTGAGACGCGCGAAGCGCTATCGGTCACTGCCGGGGATCCTTCTCTTTCTGTTCATCTCCGGTTCATCGCTGGAACCGGTCCAGCCGTCTTCCAACCAGGACTCGCCGTCGATCCTGCAGGATCGGGCCCGGGAGATCATGGACCGGGTCGACCGGATGCTGCGCGGAGAGTCCTCGACGGGAACGGTCCAGATGAGGGTGGCGACCCGGAGGTGGAACCGCAGCATGACTCTGC
>JAPOYZ010000128.1 GCA_026706325.1 Candidatus Aminicenantota bacterium | reverse complement strand
CGGGGACTTTCAGATCCCGGACCAGGGCCGGGACGCCGCTGACGTGATCGGTGTGTTCGTGCGTCAGAAGGAGAGCGTCCAGCCCATCCAGCGACAGTCCCGCCTGCTGGAGGCGCCGGTCAAGGCTCCGCCGGCCGAATCCGAGATCGACCAGAATCCGGACCTTCGCCGTCGCGATGTAGGTGCAGTTTCCCGCGCTGCCACTTCCCAGAACGCAGATTTTCATGCTGGAGTCCGGACGCTTCGCAGCAATGGCAGTGCGAAGCGTCGATCAAGTGCCGTGATGGCGTTTTGCGCCGCCTGTTAGAATCTACCAGCCTGGTGTGAAAGCGACGGCTGGTCCCCGGGTCAGGAGAATAGGCGAATTCAGGTGACTCCCAGTTTCCACATTTTCAGCTTCGGCTGCCGCACCAACCAGTCCGACAGCGCCGCCATCCGGCAGGACTTCCTGGGCCGCGGTTACCGCGAGGCATGGGACTGGCGGAAGGCGGGTATCATCGTCGTCAACTCCTGTACGGTCACGCATCGAGCCGATCAGCAGGTGCGGCAGTTGGTTCGCCGGTTTCACCGCGAAAACGGGGCCGCCCGGATCGTGGTGACCGGTTGCTACGCTCAGCGAGAGCCGGAGGCCCTGTCCCGAATACCGGGCGTCGAAGCCGTCATCGGCAACACTTACAAGAGTGACCTGGTGGGAATCGTGGACAGGACTGCGGAATCCGCCCTGACCGCGGACGATCTGGCGGACGTATACCGGCAGGAGTTCGTCAAGGTCCGCACCATGGAGGGGGCCGCGGCCGGCTCGCCGGGGCTGCGGGTCCGGCCCTTCGTCAAGGTCCAGGACGGCTGTGACGCCAAGTGCACGTACTGCATCATCCCGCTGGTTCGCGGACCCGGACGGAGCCTGCCGCCGGAGCAGGTTCTGGCCCAGGTGCGCGAGTTGACGCGAAAGGGGTTCCAGGAGGTGGTTCTGACCGGGATCCACATTGGAACCTACGGGATGCATTTGAAACCGCGCTATCCGCTGGATCGCCTCCTGGCGGATGTGGCCGCGACTCCCGGGCTGGTCCGGGTGCGGCTGAGCTCCATCGAGCCCATGGAGCTGTCGCGGCGGGTGATCGAGTTGGCGGCCGGGAACGACAAGATCTGCCCTCACTTCCACATCTGCCTGCAGAGCGGAAGCAACCGGATCCTGAGGAGGATGTGGCGCCCGTACGACACATCCAGGTTTGGTGAGATCGTGCAGGAGATCCGGACCCGGTTGCCCCAGGCATCCATCGGAACGGACCTGGTGGTTGGATTTCCGGGGGAGAACGCGCGGGACCACCTGGCGACCGTCCGATTCGTCCAGGCCATGCCATTCACCTATTTCCACGTGTTCCCCTACAGCGACCGGCCCGGGACCCGGGCTTCGGCCATGCGGTCCAAGGTCGACCCGCGGCTCCAGCGCCGGCGGTGTTGGGAGTTGAGGCAGATTTCGGCGGCGAAAAACCGCGCCTTCCGGCGGCGGTTCATCGGCAGGGAGCTTTCGGTCCTGACCCTGGGAGAGTCTGCCGCCGGGAGGTGGGAGGGGATCTCCGCCAACTACATCAAGGTTCGTTTTCCGGTCCCCGTGGCGCCCAACAGAATGGTCCAGGTTGAGGCCGCAGGGGAGACGGAAGATGGACTGGCGGCGAATCCCGGGCCGGCGCGTCATCCGTCGATGACGACGCAGGCCACTGCGTAGTCGGTGGCGTGGGTGATGGTGAGGAGGCTGCTTCGAGCCTTCGATTCCTTGAAGATGGCGGCCGCTTTTCCGTAAAGGGTCAACTGGGGTTCGCCCATGGGTCCGGCCGTGGTCTCGACGTCGCGCCACCGGATCCCGGCCTGCCAGCCAGTCCCCAGGGCCTTCAGGGCCGCCTCCTTGGCCGCGAACCGTCCGGCGAAATGCTGGTACTTGTTCTTGCGCTGGGAGCAGTACCGTATTTCCTCAGGGGTGAAGACTCGCTCGGTGATGGATTTGCTGCCGCGCAAGGCCTTGGCGATGCGCTCGACCTCGACGATGTCCAGTCCGATTCCGACGACCATGGGGAGTCCTCTGTGAACGGCGCACAGTTTACTGTGAGGAAGGTTGCCAGTTCCAGGCCATGTTACCAGCCCGTGGCAAAAGTCCTCACGGCATTCGACCGTCCCTGCACAGGCGCGGACTGCGTTGCGATTCGGGCACATACTCCCGGTATGCGCGCCGTAAGCGCCTTGTCCGGCGGGCGCAGGAACGGTCTCGGTGCTCGCGGGACTTTCACCAC
>JAPOYZ010000322.1:14155-22283 GCA_026706325.1 Candidatus Aminicenantota bacterium | reverse complement strand
CGGTGGGCAATCGCTTTCCAACCCACTGGGCGTAGGCAACCGCGTCGTTCCATGAAACGTGGACCACCGGGTGGTCCAGCCGATCCTCGATAGAGGAATTGGGGCCCGTGGGATGCCTCCAAGAGGCCCCTGTCACCGGTTTCCAGGCTTCCTCTTCTTCGGAAAACACGCCCGACCAACCAAAGGTCTCCGCCTCGGTACTGTGGTCGGTCTCGGTGACGAATTCGCGAAACTGGCGATTGGTGACCTCGTAGCGATCCAACCAGAAGGAGCTCACGCTGACCCGGTGCGGGGGGCCCTCGAAGGGAAATCCCTGGTCCGTCCCCATGAGAAAGGTGCCTTCGGGAATCCGAACCATCTCCTCAGGCGGCGGTTGGGGCACGGTTCGGCAGGAGGCGAAAGCCATGCAGGCAAGAGACCCCAAGACGACGAGCGAGGCGCGAGGCGCGAGCTGATCGACTGGACGGTTAAAGGCTTTCGTCACGAGCGGTTACGCCGCGGCTCCAATGGCCCTGCGTCGCGTGAACAAACCCAGCAGACCTGCGGAGAAGAGAGTCACCAGACAGGAACTGGGAAGGACCCACATCCACGAAACGGCCTTGACCTTGACCAAAAGGCGATTCCCCGCAATCTCGATGGAATCGTCGGGCCGGATCTGGGATTGGGTAACGGGCGCATCGTTGATCCGGGTCTCGGCCAGGCTCTCCCACTGCCAGCCGTCCTCGGTTCGCCGGACGACGGCATGTCGTTCGGCCACCCCTTCGCCGGTCAGGACGAACTCATTCGTGCCCGAATCCGATCCGATGGCGTTGTCCCGGTCACTGGAGGGCTGCCAGCGCGCGGTCTCCGTCTGACCGGGCGCGTCCACGTAGATGAAGATGTCCGGGTGGGTCTGCAACCAGGTGGCGAGAGAAAGATAGAACCCCACGGCCATACCCAGGAACCCCGATGCGATCATCATGGGGCCGGTGCAGCGGAACCGCAGGAATGCCGCAAAGAACATGCCCCCCAGCGCGCCGGTGATGTAGCTGCTGATCCGAACGGTGAGATCGAAGAGGTTGCCCCGGGTCTCTTCGGGAATGGTATTGAGATAGAGGCAGAATCCGACAGCGAACAGGCCGGCCAGAATCGTGATCGTCCGGGCCAGCTTCAGTTCCGCCGCCGCGTCGAGAGCCTTCTTCCGAAGGCGGCGGAAGAAATCGACCGTCAACACCGTGGCCACGCCGTGCATCCCCGAGTCCAGGCTCGACATGGCGGCCGAGAACAGCGCCGCCACCACCAGGCCGGCCAGACCCCGCGGCATGCCGTGGGCGATGAAGTGGGGGAAGGCCTGGTCGGGCGTGCCGGGGAGTTGGCCCAGGTAGAAGGAGTAGAGGGCCATCCCGGTGAGGCCCAGGGAGAGGGCAATGGTCATGTCGGCGCCGAGATTGGATGCGAAGGAGCGCCGCGCGCCTCCGACCGAGCCGGTGGTGAGGTAGCGTTGGATGGCCACCTGATCCGATCCGGCGGTGCAGGTCCACCAGAACATGGCGTAGATGGCCATGCCCAGCAGGCTGACCCGGACATAGGGGTCGAAGGCAAAGAAGGGTTGCGGTTCCCGCTCCGCCTGCATCACGTCGTTGAACCAGGTGGCGGGACCGGTCCCGGTCTCGAAGAAGACGAATCCCACGGTAAACGCCAAGCCGGCGAAGAGGATGGCGAACTGGGCAACGTCGGTCCAGATCACCGCCCGCATTCCGCCCATGGTGGTGTAGACGATGGCGATTGAGCCGATTCCCACCACCACCCAGATAAAGGGCAGGCCGGTCATCCGGACCATGGCGAAGGAGGCGGTGTAGACGATCATCCCCATCCAGAACAGCCGATTGAGCATGAACAGGATCGACGCGAAGAGCCGGGCGCCGAGACCGTATTGCGTCTCCAGGTATTCATAGGCGCTGGTGAAACGCTTGCGCATGAAGAACGGGATCAGGACCAGAGTGACCAACGCCAGGGTGAAGGGAATGTGCATCTGGCCCCCCCAGATGCCCAGACCGTTCTTGATGATTTCGCCGGGGCTGGAGAGGTAGCTGACCGTGGACAGGAGGGTGGCGAACATGCTCACACCCACGACGAACCAGGGCATGCTCCGGCCCGCCATGAAGTACTCTTCCGTCGATTTCTGCCTCTTGCTGAAGTAGTAACCGGCGATCAGCATCACGATGAAATAGAGGACGACGGCCCCGTAGTCGATGGATTGGAGACCATCGAACCGGTCTGGTCTGCCCTGGTCGAGGGCTAGCAACATGTGTTCACTCCTGTTCTCGCAGTGATGGAAGGTCGGTTCGATGCCGGCCGGGTCCGCGCAGGGCCAAGAACTTCCCTTCGCGTTCCCAAATGCCCGGCGGGGCTATTTCGCTGCCCTGTAGATCGGCCCACCGAGCCCGTGGTCGTAATCCTGGTAGTGGGCGGCCAGGACATCGTGTCCGAAGTCCCCGTTCCAGTCTCGCCAGACCGTGTGGCTGTGGTTGGCCCGGTTCTGGGTGTTGGCGTATTCGATGAGAAAATCGGGCGTCTGGACCCGGTAGTAGACCCCTTCTCCGGGCTGGGTCCCTCCGGCCCAGGCGAAGTGGACCTTCTCCCTGGGCGTCCCGTCGAAGCGAGCCATTCTCCCCTTGGTAATGGCGGCGGATCCGTTGGCGGCATACTCGTGCACCAGGCTCCTCAGCGCCTGGTACTGCTCATCGGTGAGCTCGGCGGCCGCCAGCCCGGGAGGCTCGTTGACCAGCTGCGCCCGCTTATCGACGAAGCTCAGGATGTCCCTGTAGGCGACGTGTTGCACGACCGCCAGGCCGCGCTGTCCGGACTCCAGGCTCTGCAGCAACTGTTTGGCCTTGTCCTCTTCCGCGCCCAGCACCCTCAGGCCCTTGTCGGCTCCCCCGCGGACCTCGTGGGGATTGGCGCCGAAAAAGGCCGGTGTGGCGGAGACCAACTTGCCGTCCCGGATGGTGAAGTTCAGCGAAAGATGGTGTCCTTCCAGCCGCCAGCCCCAAGTCCCGGAAGCCGACGGCTTGCCGAAAACGGTGTAGTAGTAAGCTTCCCGGTCACGGTTTCCCGAAGTGTCGTTCTCCAGGATCCGGAGGATTTCCTCCAGTTGGATCACCCCCTGAACCTTGGAGAAGCCCTCCTCGCTCATCCCGGCCCGAAGCAGGTTGTGGGCCAGCTTTTCCTGCTTCTCGTCCATGTACTTGTAGCCGATGCCGGGCCGGTCGTAGCCGTAGGTCCGCTGGTACCCGCTGTCGGGAAAGTAGTGCCACTCCACCCGTTTCGCACCGTCGAAGGAATACTGGGTCACGGCCTTCTGCATGGCGGAAAGGGAATCCAGGAAACGACTGGCTTCTCTGATCATGGTTTCACCATCCCCAGATGAACCGGAGGACGCAACCAGGGAGGCGGCGCCCAGCAACAGCACCAAGAGTCGAAGTCTCATCAGCTCGCTCCATATGGTTTGAAGTGGTTCGCCGCCCCAGGGCCCCGGGTCAGGGGCGACCGGCGATCGATTATATCCGGCGGTCGGGGTTCCCGCCAGCGCCCGTTGTCGCACGCCATTGAACCCGGTCCGTCCCGGACCGGCGCCATTTCGGCCGAGTCCAGGTTCCGCTGGGACCCATGAGGCCCTAAGGATCCACGAACTCTGGCGGGTCGATCCCGAATTTCCGGCTGGTCTCTTCGATCCAGGGCAGCACCGCGGGGGACACGGGTATGCCGTGGCGGATCCGGTGTTCGCAGGTCCGGTGCTCCAGCTCACCGGGGATCAGGACCCGGTCGTGCCCCGTCACGGTAGGAGTCCGGTGCAGGGTGTCGATCAAGTCATCCATCATGGCCTTGAACCGGGCCGCCGGCTGGAACGCGGAAACGTCGATGGCCGCCACCCAGTGGTAATTCTCTCCGGCCACGATGCGGGGGCCGATGTTGCCGCCGGCCAGCACGCCGCAGAGAATCTCCACGATCAGTCCCAGCCCGTAGCCTTTGTGGCCGCCGTGGAGGAGGCCTGCCCCGCCCAGTGGCAGGTGCGATCCGGACTGGAGACCGACGGTGGCATCCGTCAAGGGATCTCCTTGCTCGTCCACCATCCAACCTTCGGGCATCTTCTTCCTGGCCAGGTGGGAGAGATAGACCTTGCCTCCGGAGACCACGGTGGTGGCCATGTCCAGCTCGAAAGGGGGATGATTCCCGGCAGGCGCCGCCATGCTCATGGGATTGGTGCCCAGACGCGCCTTGCGGCCGTAGGTGGGGACGGCGGCCGGCATGGTGCTGGTCATGGTGAGGCCGATCATGTCCTGGGCCACGGCCATGAGGGGATAGAAGGCGCACATTCCCAGGTGCGTGCTCCGGGTCACCGAGACCATGCCGATGCCGTGGGTGCGAGCCCGTCCGATGGCCAGCTCCATGGCTTCCCAGGCCGCCACCTGGCCGAAGCCCCAGTCGCCGTCCAGCAGCAGAGCGGCGCCCTGGTCCCGAAGGATCTTCAGGTTCGGCTTCAGGTTGATCTCTTGCAGGTTGGGCTTGACCTGCTCGATGCGGTCCAGGTAGGGCTGGACACAGACGAAGACCCCGTGCGTGTCGACCCCTCTCAGGTCGGCCTTGATCATGACCTCGGTGACCCGCTCCGCATCCCGGGGCGGAGTCCCCTTGGCCAGGAGTATCTGCTCGGTCCAGCGGCGGAGGGATCCGGCGTGGACGTAGGTTTCAGATGGGGTCATGGTCCTGCCTTTTGCTTCTTCGACACTGTCGGCATCTTGGTCCCCCGGACTATGCGTTGGGCCACTGTCTCATGTCCAGAAGCCGCCGAGGAACCTCGATGACGGCTCGGTCGATCTCCTCCATGGTCTCCCTGCTCAACTCCCCTTGACCGATCCAAGCCAAGTTGTCCTCCAATTGTGCAAGGGTCTCAAGACCGGCCAGCACGCCGAGGACGCCGGGAAGGGATGCGACATAGCGAAGCGCCAGGGAGGCCAGGCCCTGGTCTCCCGCGATGCGGGCCAGCCGGCGGCGGACGGGATGCAGATCCTGAAGAAAGTCGGGCAGGTCGTCATCGGACAGTCCCAGAACGCCCTGCAGATAGACGCTGCGGACAAACACCGAGATGCCCTGCCGCTCCGCCCGGACCGGGATCTCGCATTTCAGGAAACGCCGGTCCAGGACATTCAGGGGAACCTGGATCGCTTCGATTCCCTCCAGGGACAGGGCCTCCAGCGCCTGTTCCGGTTCGTAGACCGAAACTCCCACGTGTTCGACGTAACCCTTCTCCTTCAGGGCCAGTGCGGCGTCCAGATAGGGCAGATCGTCGTAGCGGTGAAAAAGGCAAAGGGGCAACCGGTCCAGTCCCAGGTTTCGAAGCGCCCGGACGATCCCCCTTTCCAGAAACCGGTCGGGATGCTCGTCCCCGGATTGATGGACCCAGGGGAACTTGGTGATCACGAAGGCCCGGTCCCGCAATCCCAGGTCCTTCAGGGCCCGGCCCAGGACCATCTCCGACTCACCGTAGAGGGCCGCCGTGTCCAGGGCGTTCACGCCCCCCTCGAAGGCCCGTTCCAGGATCTTCAAGACAGCGCGGTAGGACGGCTGACCCACTTGGTTGGCGATGCCGTAGTCGTAGCCGAACTGGGCGGTTCCCAGCACCAGTTGTGAAATCGTGTGTCCGTGAAATTTTACTGTCTTCATGGCGCCGCGTGCAGTCACCCCTCCTTGTGCTGGGTCCGAATGGTCAAGCCTTGCAGTCTCCCGGGGGGAATTCGAGTCGTCGCGAGGCTCAACAGGTAACCCGTTAACAAAGTGACGACACTGCCCAGCGGGGCGTACCAGAGGAAGCTCATGGAGGTCCACTGGGCGGCCGCCACCACGGCGGCAACTCCGCAAACGGCGCCGATCAAGACTCCGGGGGCCGTCGTCCGGGTCGAGAGCATGCCCAGCAGGAAGATGCCCAGCAGGCTCCCGGTGAAGAATCCGGCCAGGGTTTTGGAGGCGTTCAGAATGCCGGAGAAAAATGAGTCGACAAATAGGGCGCATACGGTGGCCACACCGCCCCAGAAGACGGTGAAGAGGCGGGACACGTGCAGATTAGTCCTCTCGTCGGCCTCGGCCCGAAAATAGCGCTGGTAGAGATCCTTCATCGTGGAGGTGGAGAGAGAGTTGATGGCGGAGTCGATGGTGGACATGGCGGCTGCGAACATGGCCGCGATGAAGACTCCCGAGATCCCTGCCGGGAGTTCGTGGACGACGAAATGGGGGAGGACGGCGTCACCCTTCAGTCCCTCGGCCAAGCGGGCCGGAAACTGCTGGTAGAAGACGTAGAGGGCGCCCCCGACGAAGAGGAGCAGTAGGGCGGCGGGGACGACCATGAATGCGTTCAGGATCATGGAATTGCGGCCCGCCCGGAGCGTCGGCGTGGTCAGGTACCGCTGCAGCGTGATCTGATCCGCTCCGTACATGGACAGATGAATGAAGAAACCGTTGATCAGTACCGCCACGAGTGTCACTTCCGCCCAACTGTTCCAACTGAGCTCGACGTGGAAGGGGCCTCCTTGGGAGGCCACCGCGACGATTTCTCCCAGGCCGCCGTCGACCCGGAGGATCAGGACGGCCGTCACGAGAATGAGTCCACCGAACAGGACAGCCGCCTGAACCACGTCGGTCCAGATGACCGCCGTCATCCGGCCCAGGAGGGTGTAGAGCGTCGCCAGACCGCCGATAAGCAATATGGTCCAGCGTAGCTCCATTCCGGTCACGGTGGAGAGGACCAGAGAGGGTGCGTAGATGACGACGGCCAGGTAGGTTCCCCTCAGGAAGAGGAAGAGCAGGCAGGATGCGAGCCGAACCGAGGGATCGAATCGGCGTTCCAGGTATTCATAGGCAGTGAAGACCCGGAGCCGGTGGTAGAAGGGCAGGAAAACCCAGATGACGATGGGGGTGACGATGGGAATGGTCACCAGGGTCAGTCCCAGGGTCAGATCGTTCTCGTAGACCCAGCCGGGGCTGCCCAGCAGGCTGATGGCGGAGAACAGGGTAGCGAAGATGGAAACCCCCACCGCCACCCAGGGCATACGCCGGCCGGCCAGGAAGTAGTCTTCGGTGTTGTGCTGTCCCCGGAAGAAGAAGGACCCCATCCCCACGACGAGGACGATGTAGAAGATGAGGACGGCGTTGTCGAGAGCTGTAAATCCTTGCAATAGGACCTCGAGCCTGCCGGTCGCGTTCCGGAAGGCCCAAGGCCTCCGGATTGCTGAGCGGCAGGCGAAATGTCAACCGACCGGAACTCGCGGGTCAGTTGAACGAAGCCGAAAATAAAGAGCGCCCGGCAGGCTGTCAAGAATGGGGGAATGAAGCGCCATCGGCGAAACAGGTTCGGTGACACCCATAGGCAAGACCAGTGGCCAGGACTGCGTTCTTGACCCGTTGCCGGGCCTGTGGTTGACTCGCAAACCGGCCGCCGAAGCGGGGAAGGAGGGAATGGATTGATCGGTCCCCTGGATTCTCGAACCCCTCTGGAATCCGAATCTCCCGGACGTTCCGTCGATTCCGACCTGACTTGGGACTATCTGAACGCGGTCCAGTACCGGAGGCGACTGGCCACCGGCATGCCCCCCTTGATCATCTCCTGCGCCACCACCGGCGGCCATCAGAAGGCAGAGAATCCGGGCGTGCCCGTCACCGCGGGAGAACAGGCCGGGACCGCGCCGCAAGTGGCCGCTGCCGGGGCCCAGATCATTCACATCCACGGACGCGACCCCGAAGATCCCACCCGGGAGACCGACCGGGCCGAGCGGTACCTGGAGATCAACGCCCGGATCCGGGCCCAGGACGCGGACATCATCATCGACAACACGCAGGCGGTGGCGCCCATCGAGTCCACGGACGACGAATTGGGGGGGACGGTCTTCCGTTACGAATCGCTTCCGTTGGAGGCCCGTCCCGAGATCATGGCCCTCAATCCGGGTCCCATGACCTTTCGGGGCGGAGGAGATTCTCCCAGCGTGGTCCTGGCGACCACCTTCGATCACACCGAAAGGGCGGCCCACGCGCTCCGGGAGCGGGGAATCAAGCCTCAGGTGTTCCTTTACCATCCGGGTCACCTGGATCTCCTGGAGTA
>JAPOYZ010000322.1:0-14145 GCA_026706325.1 Candidatus Aminicenantota bacterium | reverse complement strand
CCCGCGACGCGTTGGACGAGCCCTACTTCGTCCAACTGGTCTTCGGGCAGCAGAGCGGAATCCCGACGAGTCCCGACAACATCCTCTCCATGGTGCGGAACCTTCCTCCGGGTTGCGTCTTCCAGACCTGCGCCCTGGGATTGGAGGCGGTCCAGGTCAATACGCTGGCCATCCTGCTGGGTGGACACGTCCGCACCGGCATGGAGGACTGCATCGAGTATCAGCGGGATGAACCGGCCCGCGACAACGCCCAACTGGTCCGGCGCGTGGCCCGAATCGCCCGCGACCTGGGACGCCGGGTGGCTACGATTCAGGAGGCCCGGAAAATGTTGGGACTGGGGCCGCCCAGCCAATACCCTTCGGCAACCTGAGGGAGGTGGGTTTCATGTCCGACTCTTTTCTGATCCGGAACGCACGGATCGTCGACGTCGTCGCCGGGTCTATCGAAGTGGAGCGGTCGGTCCTGGTTCGGGGGGATCGCATCGAGGCCGTGGGCCGGTTTCCAGCGTGGAGCGGGGCCACGATGGAGGCCGAAAACCGGTATCTGTGTCCCGGTCTCATCGACTGCCACGTCCACTTCTTTTTGGACGCGGGGCCCGACCCCAGAGGATCGTACCTCCGGAGCGATGACGAGGAGCGGATGTCCACGGCGGAGAAGAACGCGCGGCTGGCGATCGAGGCCGGCATCACCACCATGCGCGATTGCGCCGCGCCGGGACACCTCATGGTCCGGTTCCAGCGCCAGGTGGATGCGGGCGAGGTTCCGGGCCCCCACATCATCAGTTGCGGGTACGCGCTCATGCGCCCCAAGGGGCACTGTCATTTCCTGGGCGGCGAGGTGGCCACGGTCCGGGAATTGAGCGAAAGAATCGAGTGGAATCTGAGCCACGGAGCGGGATTCGTGAAGCTCATGGCCTCCGGCGGCGGCTTGACGCCCGGTACGATCCCGCACGAAGCTGACCTGCCTGTGGAGATCATGAAAGCTGCCGTCCGGGAGGCTCACGCCAACGGCGTCCTTATCACGGCGCATTGCCATGCCACCGACAGCATCCGGCGGGGAATCGAGGTGGGGTTGGACATGATCGAGCACGTCAGCTACGTGGAGGCGCCCGGGCGCTACCGGTACGACGAGGAGTTGACGCACCAGATCCGGGACGCCGGCATCATCGTCAGTCCGACGGTCTACTCGGCGCTTCAGACGGCCCGGCAATTCCGCGCGGCGGGGGCGGCCCACAACCCCGGAGACGTGGCTGCGGTCGTGCGCCTGGAGGGGCGGTTGGTCAACACGGGGCACTTTCACCGGCTGGGGATGAAGATCATCGGTGGCACCGACTGCGGGGCCACCAACACTCCGTTCGACAGCCTGGTGGATGAGCTGGAGAGCTACACCGAGGCCGGCCTCACCCGGCATGAGGCTCTCCGCTCGGTTACCGATCTGGGCGCCACCTACCTCGGGCTCTCGCGAGTGGGGCAGATCCAACCCGGCCACCGCGCCGACCTGACCTTGCTGGAGGGCAATCCATTGGAAGATCTTGAAGTGCTGCGGCGGCCGCTCAAAGTCTACAAGTCGGGGACCCTCGTCCACGAGCGGAATGGCGGGGACCCGGTCTGATGGCCGGATCCGGCAACTCCGCGCTCCACGTCGTCGAACTCACGGGAGACAGCCGGCAGCGGGGGCTTCAGCACGGTCGCCAGTTGAGAGATTCGATCCAGGCGGCGGTGGACTTCTATCGTCACTTCTTCAAGGAACACCTGGGATTGACCGCCGAGGGCATGGCCCGGCGCGCCTCGGCGTTCGTCGAACCGACGGCGCAACTCAATCCGCTCCTGATGGAGGAATATGAAGGCATAGCCGAAGGGTCCGGCCAGCGGCTGGAGGACATCCTGGCCCTGACGGGGCGTTACGAGATCACCTTCGAGCAGGTGGCTCTGGGGGACTGCTCCAATCTGTTCGTGGGACCGGGCCGTTCGCAAGACGGTCACACGCTGTTGGGGCAGAGCTGGGACTGGCGCCCCGAGGTCATGGGCTTCCGGGCCGTCCTGATCTCCCGTTGCGACGACCAGCCGGATCACGTCATGGTGACGGAGTGCGGTCAGCCGGGAAAGTACGGCTTCAACCAGGACGGCCTCGGAGTCGTATCGGCCGGCCTGCGTTGCCGGGAGAAGGCTGCCACGGGCCGGCAGCTCTTCACCGTGCTGGGAAGAACGATCCTGGCTCAGACTGGGTTCGACGCGGCGTGCGAGGTGCTGGAGGAGAATGCGCCGCTGGCGACCGTGAACGTCCTGGTGGCCGACGATCAGGGCAGGGCAGCGGATTTCGAGGCGACGGCAGGAGGCATCTGCCGCCACGATCTGGGACGGGACGAGGTCTACTGGCACACGAATCACTGCCGGCACGTCCTGGAACCCAACCACTTCGAAAACAGCCGGGTTCGGGGTCTACGCTGGGAAAGACTCGCTGCCGAGCAGGGACCAGTGGAACCCGAGACAGTGCAGACTTGGCTCGCCGACCGGAGCGACGGAGGGAACTCCATCAGCCAGCATGCCGACCCGGACAAGGCCCACACCGCCAGTTGGCTCCAGACCCTCTGCGCCATCGCCATGGACCTCAACCGCCGGCAGCTCTGGGTCAGCGACGGCCCGGCATCGTTGAGTTCCTACCTGAAGATCGGTCTGAACTGAATTTATTCGAATCTCAGGAGAGTATTGATGGCGAAAGTGGGGATTCTTGCATACGGATCACTGATTGACGATCCAGGTGAAGAGATACGTGATGCGATTTATGAGTGTATCGATTGCCGTACGCCGTTCCCGGTCGAGTTTGCCCGCAAGAGCAAAAAACGAAGTTGGGCCCCGACACTTGTGCCATATGATCATGGCGAAAAAGTCAATGCGAAGATATTAATGGTCAATCTGCCGATCTGCGAGGTAAGGAACCGTCTTTATCGACGTGAGATCTACGACGATACGCGAAGCACGCCTTATCCTATCCGTCCGAACCCGAAGGCTAACGATGTTGTGGTCAACTTCCTTTGTGATTTCGAAGACATCGATATTGTTTTTTATACGGCGATCGGCGCGAACATCAAGGATCTCACCGCTGTAAAACTCGCCCGCCTCGCGGTAAGTAGCGCGCAATCTAAGGCTGGAATCGAAGAACAGGATGGCATCACGTATCTGATAAATGCAAAGAAGAATGGTATTACCACGCCTCTTTCGGAACGATACGAAGCCGAAATCAAACGGATAACGGGGAAGCGAACTCTCAAAAAGGCAATCTGTTGGTGTCTCCGCCGTGCACTGTAGTAGATATCCACCGCGTTGCGCATCAGTATTGCGCGCTCAACGCCACGCGGTGGCCAACCCGCGGTCGAACGTCATCAGGTCGTCGACGTGTCGCCGGCGGCAACAGGCGAGATGGATCAGATCCCTTGAACTCAGACCGGGATGAAGCCTGGCGAGGTCCCGGGCCAACTCCACGTCCCCCTTTTCTATCGGCCAGACTTCGTCCAGGCATCCATCGGCAAGCTCGAAGGCAGCATCGAGCGTGGTCCATCTTTGAGGTGGAATATAGACATGGAGCAACTCCTGAAGCACCTCGGCCGAACTCACCAGACGGATGCCCTGAGCGAGAGAATCGGCGATGAACTCTCGTGCCTTGGCGCGCAACGGGTGCTCGCCTCCCACATGGTAGATGAAGACGTTGGAGTCGAGGAAGGTCATGGCACGTCGAGACCACGTACTTTTGATCCCGAGATCGTTTGCTTATGTTCGGCCCAATCGGGCTCTTGGTTTCCCTTTTCCCGAGCATCGCACTCAGCGTTGAACAGTTTCAGGTCATCAAGCGTGAATCGTCCGGATCTGGTTGCGGCCGCAAGCTTCTCCTCAGCCGCTTCCCTCAGCCAGGCGCCGAGAGACTTCTGTTCCCGCCGGGCCTGGTTCTGATATCGAGCCTTGTCCGGCTCCTTCACGACGAAGTGGATGCGAGCCATGATCCTCCGAGTTGTGCAATATTATTGCACAATACTCCTTGAATTGCAGCGGCATCTCGTCTCATGGGAGTGGCACAGGTGGCAGTCGTTCCGTAGTCGAAGATTGGCCTCTGCGCGATTACCAAAAGGGGGTCGGAAAGCTGTTATACTCGCTCCTCAAGCGGATTCGGAACACCATCAGAATGAGTAGGTTTCGGGCAGGGAACTCGTCACGGCGCGGCGAGGACGGCAGCTTTCGGCGGGGTCGACTTGCAGGTGAAGCCGTTTGGTTTCTGGCGTTGTTTTTGACAGTCATCCTTCCGGACCTTCGGGCCGCTCAGGAAGAGACGCCGCCTGATTTCGAGACCCACATTGTCCCCCTCTTCGAAGCCCACTGCCTGTCCTGCCACGGTGCGTCTCAACCGCAGGGCGAACTGGACCTGACCACACACGAAAGCACGCTGCAGGGCGGGAAATCCGGTCCTGCGCTGGTGCCGGGCTCACCGTTGGAGAGTCTGCTCCTGGAGAAACTCCACTCCGGCGCCATGCCGATGGGGGCCGATCGATTGAGCGACGACCAGATCGATCTGGTCCGGCGCTGGATCGAGGAGGGAGCTCGAGTTGAGGAAGGGGACACCGAGACTGTCGCCGCAGCCTCGGCTGATGTGATCGCCGGGCCCGAGACGGTGACCACCATCCTGAACGTCAAGTGCCTCCTCTGTCACGGCCGCCGCAACCAGGAAGGGGGCCTCGACCTGCAGACTCGGGTGAGCCTGCTCGAGGGGGGAGCCTCGGGACCCGCTATCGTCCCTGGAAAACCGGATGAGAGCCTGCTCATTCAACGGATAGAAAACTCCGACATGCCCCCGCTGAAGGATCAGGCCAGGCTCTCGGTGCGCGCCGTGACCTCGTCGGAGCTGGAACGCCTTCGGGCCTGGATCGCCGCCGGGGCGCCCTACGATGAACGGAAGCCGGAGCCGGTCGTCGCTTCGGAAGACTCCCTCGTCAGCGGCTCGGACCGCGAATTCTGGTCGTTTCGAACGCCGGTTCGGCCTGCGGTCCCGCGGGTTCACGGCCAGGATCGGGTTCGCACCCCCATCGACGCCTTCCTGCTGGAGAAATTGGAAGCGGAGGGGCACACCTTCTCGGGGGATGCTCCGCCCCTGACCCTGCTGCGGCGGGCCTATTTCGACGTGACGGGGCTGCCTCCGACGCCGGACGCGATCCAAGCCTACGAGGGCACGCCGGAGGCCTACGAGAAGCTGGTGGACGACCTCCTGGACTCTCCCGGATACGGCGAACATTGGGGCCGCCGCTGGCTGGACGCCGCCGGCTATTCCGACTCGGAGGGGCAGGTGTCGGCCGACGCGATTCGTCCCAACGCCTGGCGCTACCGCGATTACGTCATTCGCTCCCTCAACGCCGACAAGCCCTACGACCGCTTCCTGCAGGAGCAGATCGCCGGTGACGAGCTGTTCGACTACAAGGCGGCGAAAGAAATGACCCCCGAGCAGCGCGATCTGCTGGTGGCGACGGGATTCATGCGCATGGGTCCGGACGGGACCTACAGCGTCTCCCAGGCCTTCGTCCCTGAACGTCTGGAGGTTGTGGCCAGCCAGGTGGAGATCCTCAGTTCCTCGGTGATGGGGATCACCATGGCCTGCGCGCGCTGTCACGATCACAAGTACGATCCCATTCCACAGCGCGACTACTATCGATTCAGCGCCATCCTGCGTTCCGCTTACGACCCCTACGATTGGCTCTCTCCCAGCGAGACTCCGGTCGGCCCGGAGGCGGATTGGAACGACAGCAACATGCGCGTGCTGCAGGGAGCGCCTGTGGAGGAGGTCCGGGAAGCCGACGAGGCCAACGCTCCCGTGCTGCGTGAGATCGAGGACATCGAGCAGGCCTTTGAGGAGAAGGCGAACGTCCTGCGCCAGAAGCTCTTGAAGGAAAAGAGAGCCGCAATCCCGGATTTGGTTCGGGAAGAGGTGATCGCGGCGGAGAAGACACCGGTTACGGAACGGACTCCGGTACAGGAGTACCTGGTCGAACGCTTTCGGGACCAGTTGCAAATCCTCCCCGAGGAATTGGAGAAGCGCTTCCCATCCTTCCAGAAGGTGGCCAAGGAGAAGAGGGATGCCGTCCAGGAGGTCAGGAAACGGCTCAAGGGGAATCCCAGGCTCCGGGCCCTGTTCGACATGGGTGGCCGGCCCACGGCGGTTCACGTGCTGGGCCGGGGACAGTACCAGAATCCCCTGGAGCCGGTAGCTCCGGGTATCCCCTCCGTCCTGGGCGTGGGTCTCGAGCCCTACCGGCTGGAAAAGCCGAAGTGGACGACTGACACGACCGGCCGTCGATTGGCCCTGGCCAAATGGCTCACGCAATCCCGGCACCCCCTCACCGCCAGGGTTCTGGTCAATCGCATCTGGCAGTATTACTTCGGCTCCGGTCTGGTGAAGACGGTGGGGAACTTCGGCCGCACCGGCACCCCTCCATCGCACCCCGAGCTCCTCGACTGGCTGGCCACGGAATTCGTCCGGAGCGGTTGGAGCATGAAGGCGCTGCACCGGATGATCCTGACCTCCACCGCCTACCGTCAGAGTTCCCGGCGGAATCCCGGGATCGACGGCGATCCCGACAACCGTCTGCTCGCCTACTTTCCCATGCGCCGGCTGGATGCCGACGCCGTCCGCGACTCCATCCTGAAGGTGTCCGGGCGGCTGGACCCGACACTGTTCGGACCTCCCGATCCCATCGAGGAGCAAGCGGATGGAGAAGTGGTGGCCAAGGAGTCGAAGCAGGGATACCGGAGAAGCATCTACCTGATGCAACGGCGCTCGACCCCGGTCACCATGCTGGACACCTTCGACGCGCCGCAATTGCGCCCCAACTGCCTGGTGCGGAACCGTTCCACTGTCTCGTCCCAAGCCCTGCAGTTGATGAACAGCGAGACGGTCCGGGCCAGTTCCCGTTTCATGGCGGGAAGGGTGATCGACACTGTCGGCCGCGACCCGGAGGCGCAGGTGAAGAGAGTCTACCTGGCCGCCCTGGGCCGTCCGCCGTCTCCGGAGGAACTGGATTGGAGCAAGTCGACGTTGGCGGACATGACCGAGGAGTGGAAACGGGATCTGGACCAGGACCGTTCCCCCGAGCCTCGGCATGGCAGGGCGCAATGGCTGGCGCTGGGCACCTTCTGCCATACCCTGTTCAACACCGCAGAATTCCTCTACATCGATTGAGGAGCCTGAAGATGGACAACGTGACCGGAATGAGAGATCGGACTCCGATACTGTCAAGCGCAGACCTGCCGCGGAGAACCTTCTTATCCCGGGTCGGAGCTGGACTGCATGGCGCTGCCCTGGCATGGTTGCTGGGCCGGGACCTGGTGTCCGCCACACCGGCGCCGGACGGAGGCCGGGATCGAATCTACGATCTGCGGCCGCGCCAGCCCCACTTCGAACCCAGGGCGACCTCCGTCATTCAATTCTTCATGAACGGGGGACCCAGCCAGGTGGACCTGTTCGATCCCAAACCCGCCCTGGAGCGTTACGCGGGCAAACCACCGGGACGGGATCTGGCCAGCACCATCGAATTCATCAACGAAGCGGGCGGATTCATGCCCTCGCCCTTCAAGTTCAAGCGGCGGGGTCAATCCGGTCTCCAGATGTCCAACATGATGCCGCACTTGGCCGAGCAGGTGGACGACATCGCTGTGATCCGCTCCATGTTCACCACCCACTTCAACCATGAACCGTCCATCTTCCTGATGCACAGCGGGCGGCCCTTCTCCAACCGTCCCAGCCTGGGGTCCTGGGTCGTGTACGGGCTGGGCAGCGAGAACCAGAACCTGCCGGCCTACGTGGTTCTGGACGATCCCAAGGGACTGCCCATCAACCACATCCAAAACTGGCACTCGGGATGGCTTCCGCCGGTGTACCAGGGGACGCGGGTGCGCGCCAAGGGGACACCGATCCTGAACCTGAAGGCGAAGAACGAATATCCCGACCCGGTAAGGGACCTGGCCCGAACACTACAGGGTCGCCTGGACCGGCGGCATCGGGACCAGCGCCCGGGTGAGACGGAACTTCAAGCGCGAATCACCAACTACGAGTTGGCGGCCCGGATGCAGTTGGCGGCCAGCGACGCCCTGGACCTTACCCAGGAGAGCGCCAAGACGCGGGAGATGTACGGCATCGGCCAGGAAGAGACCGACTCCTACGGGCGGCGGTGCCTGATGGCGCGGCGCCTGGTGGAACGGGGCGTCCGGCTGGTCCAGCTCTATATCGAGGGCCAGATCTGGGATACCCACCAGAACCTGGAGCAGATGCTCGCGTACGCCTGCGGCAAGACCGACCAACCGGTGGCCGCCCTGCTGAAGGACCTGAAGCAGCGGGGCCTGCTCGACTCGACGCTTCTGGTCTGGGGCGGGGAATTCGGACGGCTGCCCCTCTCCCAGAGCCGGCAGGGGAACCTGGCGGGACGCGACCATGGACCTGCCGGATTCTCCGTCTGGCTGGCCGGTGGCGGAGTCAAGGGCGGCACCGTCCACGGCGCCACCGACGAAATCGGCTTCCGGGCGGTGGAGAACCGGGTCAGCGTCCACGATCTGCACGCCACCATCCTGCACCAGCTCGGCTTGGACCACCGCCAACTGGTCATGGTCCGCGAAGGCCGCAGCGAGCGCCTCACCGACGAGTTCCCGGCCCGGGTGGTGAAGGAAATCCTGGCGTAATCGTCCTTGACCTCTCTTGGTGACGGGCGGGCGGCTCAGGTGGGTTCTTGGGTTCCAAATGTCGTCGGGCTGAATTTGCGTGCCGTGCCAGGCTCCTCTCCCGAACGCGATATGAGGATTGCGGTCTAGATCATTTTTGGATTTTCCCGGCGTATGAACGAAAAAGCCCCAAGGGATCGGCCTCGCTCATGATCACCGATCCTGGGTCCAGGATGGGAGCGGGGCGTACTGCCAAGGGGCGCGTCAGGTCAACATAGTTGGTCGTCACTTGAGTTTCAAGCGCTCGATGCTTGGGGCCGTTTGATTTCAGTACCTTACCTCTTTACCGTGTTCGTAAGGAGACCTCGGCCATGATCGTCAAAATCACGTCGAAACGCCAAGTCACGCTTCCAGAGCGGGTTGTGGAGGCGTTGGGAGCAGGACCTGCCGATCAACTCGAACTGAACGAAGGGCCCGACGGCTTCACGATCCGGCCCAGGCGCATCGACTATTTTCGCCTGGGGACATTACGCAGCAAGATCCCGCCGGGACATCCGCCGTTCGATATCAAGAGCTTCAGGAAGCAGGCGTATGACCCGGTGTTTCGGGATTGATACCTCGATCCTCCTCCGCAATTTCGTCAAGTGACACGAATCGATGAGTGAGACGACGATGGACCTCCAAGCCTACGTGCACCCAGCGGAGTTGCCTGCGAGTGAAACCATGCGAGTTGCGAGACTTCTGGCAATCGACAGACCGGAAACACTGAGTGACGAGCAACTTGCGCGGCATGTCGCCGACGGACTGTTCCCGCAGGCGGCTATGGCCCTGTCCGATGTTGTGGGCAGGAGGCGAATCATGGGACCCGTCGTGCCCGAGGCAACGTTCAGGCGGATGCTCAAGGCCGGGAAAAGGCTGTCCAGAAACCATAGTGAAAGGCTCTATGGCGTGGGACGTGTCGTGGATGCACTTGGCCGTGCCTACCACGGGGACCGGGAGGCCATCGACATGTTTCTGAACCAACCGCACCCGCTGCTCGAAGGACAGACGCCTTTCAATATGGCACGGTCCAGTTCGGCAGGTACGGAAACTGTGTTGAATCTCATACATCGGGCTGCGGCTGGCATCGTTCTCTGAGATATCCATGGAAGCTGCCTGAAACGACGCAGACCAATGGTCGCCGGATGACCAGGGGAATCAGGTAGAGTTGGAACCATGACCGTCCCGACGATTTTCGAAACCTGTCGGCCGCGCGAGGATGTTCTCAAGGGCGGGACCACGAAGGACGATTTCGCCGCGGATCTGGCTCAAGTAATCAAAGGGGAGGGGAGCGAAGAATATCCCGACCCGGTGCGTTTTTTCGCCAACACCTATCCGACTCGGGGACTCAAGAACCTGCTTGCGAACGTGTTTCGGCGCCTGAGTGGTGCGGGTGGTGAGGTTGCCTCCATCTTCCGGCTGGACACCTCCTATGGCGGCGGCAAGACCCACGGGCTGATCGCCTTGTGCCATGCCGCACGGGGAATGGCGGGCGTGTCGGACATTGCGGAGTTCATTGATCCCGTCCTGCTTCCCAGCGGAGCTGTCCGCGTCGCCGCCTTCGACGGCGAAAACGCCGCTCCGGCGGAAGGCCGTGAGCTGGGAGACGGCATCCTGGCGTTCACCCCGTGGGGAGAGATCGCCCACGCACTCGCCGGACGTGCAGGCTACGAGCGGGTGCGCAAGAGCGACGAGAGCCACATCGCGCCCGGGGCCGAGACCCTGCGCGGACTGTTCGGCGGCGAGCCGACGTTGATCCTCCTTGACGAGTTGTCGGTCTACCTGCGCAAGGTGCGCAGCCTCGAAGATGCCCGTTACCAGATGACGGCGTTCCTGACCTCATTGTTCAAGGCTGTCGAGGGAGCGCCGAACGCAGTCCTGGTCTATACCCTGGCCATCGGCAAGGACGGCCGCGCCACCGACGCCTACACCGAAGAGAACCAGTTCATCGCCGATCAGATGGCGGAAGCGGAGAGCGTTTCCGCGCGCAAGGCGACGCTGTTGAACCCCACCGAGGAGGACGAGACGGTCCAGGTCCTGCGTCGGCGGCTGTTCGAGTCCATAGACGAGACCAGGATTCCGGCCGTCGTCGACGCTTATCGGAGTCTCTGGGTCGCCAACCGAGAATCCTTGCCCGGCGATGCGGTTCGCTCGGTAACGGTTGAAGCCTTCCGGTCGAGTTATCCGCTGCATCCGGAAGTTCTGGAGACTTTGACCGGCAAGACGGCGACGCTCGGCAATTTTCAACGGGTGCGCGGCATGCTGCGACTGCTGGCGCGGACGATCTCGCAGCTTTGGGCGGAGAAGCCCGCAGACGCGGCGGCGGTCCATCTGCACCACATCGATCCCGGCCATGAGCCCATCCGGCAGGAGGTCGTGACCCGGCTCGGACAGTCGGCATATATTCCGGCCATCGCCAACGACGTCGCCGCTGGATCAGTGGAGAAAAAGGCCCTGGCCCAGGAGATCGACGCCGTGGATCACCGGGGCCTGCCGCCCTACGCGGTTTACGTGGCCCGCACCATCTTCATGCACACCCTGGCCTTCAACGATCCGCTCAAGGGGATTTCGTCGGACGAGTTGCGATATTCCGTCTTGGGCCCCGCGATGGACGTCAGCTTTATTGAGGAGGCGCGCAAGAAATTCGTCACCGAATCCGCGTACCTGGACGACCGTCCCGGTGCGCCGATGCGTTTTCTGGCCGAGGCCAATCTCCGACAGATCATCCGCCGCGAGGAGCGCCATCTGGATGCTGGGGAGGTCCGTAGCGAACTCAACGACCGCATCCGCGAAATCTTCCGTAGCGGGACCTTCGAGACGGTGACCTTTCCCGAAGGGCCGTTCGACGTTCCCGACGAGGTCGGCGACGGCAAGCTCAAGCTCGTCGTTCTGTCCTATGACGGCCTGGCCATCGGCAGTTCGGTCGAGGAGGTGCCCGGGTTGATCGAGCGGATCTACACCCGGAAGGGCTCGGAAGGTTCACGCTTGAGAAAGCTCCGAAATCACGTAGTGTTCGTGGTGGCCGAGGGATCTCGCAGGGAGGAGATGCGCCGCAAGACCTGTCATCGTCTGGCGTTGCGGGAATTGAAGAAACCGGAGCGCCTCGTCGACTTGGCGGAGCACCAGCAGGCCCAGGTGCGCGAGCTGGAAGTCCGGTCCCAGCAGGAACTCGCCATCGTCATTCAGAATTGCTACCGTCACGTCTTCTATCCGTCCCGCAACCGGATCGGTGGAAGTCATGTCGATCTGGCCCACACGGCCATCGACCTTCATTCCACCTCCGACCAGCCGGGCGCGGGCCAGCGGCAGATCGTGCGGGCGTTGCGCGGCCTCAACAAGCTGCGCCTGTCCGAGGACGAGCCGGACGCACCCGCCTATGTGCGCGACCGGACGCCGCTCAAGAAGGGCGAGATCACGACGCTGGCGCTGCGCGACGAGTTCAGGCGCAATCCTGCCCTCCCCATACTGATCGGAGACAATGTCTTCATCCGCGGCGTGCGGCGCGGCATCGAGCAGGGCGAATACGTCTATCGGCGCGGGGATCTGGTGTTCGGGCCGGGCGACCCGTCAGCCAGCATCAGGATCGACGAGCAATCGTTGATCTTCACCATGGGTCGTGCCAAGAATGCCGGCATTTGGCCACGGAAAAAGCCCGACGAGCCGATCCCCACCACGGAGAAGACCGGTGAGGATCGAGGTGCCGGCACGGTTGGAGATCGCGGCAAGGGCCGTCCCATGGGGAAGGCGCCCGACACGTTCACTGCCGAGGGCCTTCTCAAGGAGGCTCTGCTTCGGTTGTGGGAGTTGGCTCGGGCCGGGAAAGTGGAGAGCATCGGCGTCTTGACCATCCGCATGTTCGAGGCCGGCGACGCCTTCCGGCTCTTCCGCTCCGTGGGCGCCGTGTCCGGGGCGGACAAGAGGGTCACGATCAGGGGCGGCTACGAGACCCGGGACGGCGGTGAGTTCGAATTGGATTTTCGAGGACCGGTGTCGGACGCCCAGCCGGTGAGGGAATTTCTGGAACCGCAGCTTCGGGCCGCAAGCGACGGGAGTGTCGAGGTGGGTTTCGAGTTGACCTTCTCCAAGGGGCTTTCCACGCAGGGGGAGGCGGCGGAAAAACTCTCCGCGCGCTTGGCCCGGTTCGCCAGCGGCGCCGCCCATGTGTCGGCCACGGCGAGGGTCAAGGACTGAAATGGCGCGCCTGGAGAGAATCGCTCAGATCGAGACGCCGGAGTCCTGTCCCCGGTACGAGTTGCGGGTGCGCCGACGGGGGCCGGTCGGCGCCGAATATGAAATCTGGCAGATGCCGGCCACGGCCACGCCGCAGGTGCGGTCACCGTTGCGGCTCGCCGGGCTTCGGGGCCGAAACCTGGATCTGGTTGAGCACCGCGTGCTGAAGCGGCTCCGCCAATCCGGCATACGGCCGGGACGAGGCGCAGACGCCAGAAAACGCGGTTACGCCCTCACGGAAGAACTGGCATTGACTCTGGGACTGCTGTTCCGTGCGTTGGCGCCCATGCGCAACCGCGACAACATGCGGTCGGTGGCCGAAGGAGTGGAGGCCATGGGACGGGAGGAGGCGGCCTACTGGCTCGGCATGGCCATGCATCGGAAACAGCCGCGGCGGGTGCTGGCGGCGTTGCGTTTTCTCCTGACGGAACCGAAGTCCAGGGGATTTCGCTCGTGAAACTTGCACGCGTGAGAATTCGGAACTATCGAGCCGTCAGGAACCTTGATCTGCGGCTGGGTCCTTCCCTGACGGTATTTCACGGTGACAATGCGCACGGAAAGACCAGCATTCTGACCGCGATCGCCGTAGGTCTGGGCAGTATTCCCACATTGTTGCCCGAGGTCTCGGGCATCAGCTTTCTCAAGACCGATCGCCGCCGATGGCAATCCGTAATGGAGGTCAAGCTCACGACTACCGGTGGGATCGAATGGCGGCGAACCATGGGGTCGCGGCGCAAGGCCTCTGTCCTGAAGCAGTTGAGGAAGACCATAGAGAAGATTGTCAAGGCGGATCGAGAGGGAGCACCGCCGCTCGACCTTCCCATCATCGCCTTCTACGACACCGACCGTGCCGTGTTCGAACAACCCCGCCGGCGGCGGGGGTTTCAGACCGAATTCCCGCGCTATGCGGCGCTGGAAGGCGCGCTCTCGGCTCGAACGGACTTCAGGGACTTTTTCAAGTGGTTTTACGCCAAGGAAAACGAAGAGTTACGACGGCAGAAGGAACAGCGCGACTTCCGGCTAGCGGATCTTGACGCAGTGCGCAGGGCGATTCAGTCGATGGTTCCCGGCGTTTCGGAGCCCCGTATCGAACTTAACCCTCTTCGTTTCGTTGTGTCCGTAGAGTCTGCGTCAGGCAGACCGGAAACGCTCTCGTTCGACCAATTGAGCGGAGGCTACCGCATAGTACTG
>JAPOYZ010000178.1 GCA_026706325.1 Candidatus Aminicenantota bacterium | reverse complement strand
ACCGCGGGCTCTACCTCCTCGTATCCGCCGACGGAATCCACTGGAAGGACAAGGGCAGCGAGCCCTACATGAAGCACGGCATGTCCACGGTCCCCATGATCAACGGCTTCGACAGCCACAACGTGATCTTCTGGGACGCCGGACGGGAGCGCTACCAGGCCTATATTCGGGACATGTACCTGTCGCCGGGACTCGGGGAGCGGACCCGGAGCGTCCGGGTAGCGACGTCCGAAGATTTCGCCAACTGGAGCTACCCCGATTGGATCGACATGGGAGAAGCTCCGCCGGATCAGCTCTACACCTTCTCCGCGACGCCCTATTTCAGGGCGCCGCACATCTACGTGGCTTTCCCCAAGAGACTGATGAAATACCGGCGCTCCGAGCTGCCGCAAGAATACGACTCCCTTCGTGGAATCGGCCTCTCCGACTCGGTCTTCATGTTCAGCCGCGACGGCGCGAACTGGGACCGGCGTTACCTGGAGGCCTTTGTCCGGCCCGGGTCGGACCCCCTGGACTGGACCGACCGGAGCAACTACGTGGCGGCCGGCCTGGTGCCGACCGGGCCCGACGAGATGTCGGTCTATGTTCTGAGGCACTTTCGGCTCCCCAGCATCAACCTGCGCCGGGGAGTCCTGCGCGCCGACGGTTTCGTCTCCGTCAACGCCACCTACGGGGGCGGGGAACTGGTGACCCGGCCCCTGATCTTCCAGGGCAAGAACCTGGTCATGAACTACGCCACGTCGGCGGCGGGAAGCGTGCGGGTGGAGATTCAGGACGAAGACGGCAGTCCGTTGCCGGGATACGGCCTGATGCAGGCGGTGGAGCATTTCGGCAACAGCATCGCGCAAGTCGTCACCTGGGACCGGGGATCGGACCTGTCCCATCTGGCCGGCCAGGCCGTGCGGCTGCGCATTCTGGTCCGGGACGGAGACCTCTATTCGATCCGGTTCAAGTGACACGGGCGGAGGTTCGGCCCGGTTGACTTGAACCGGGGTTCCATGTAGGAACTAACTCAGTTCAGGAAGAATCCATTGAAGCGTTCCAGTCTTTCAGTAGTGCCCGTTTTCCTGTTGTCGCTCGGTTTGTCGGCACCGCTGTCGGGACAGTCGTCCGATCTGCCCCCGCCTGCCGGCAAGACCGTCGATTTCTCCAGGGACGTGGCGCCGTTGCTGGAGAGCCGCTGCTACCTCTGCCACGGCCCGCAGCAGCAGATGAAGGGCCTGCGGCTCGACCGGGCCGAGGACGCGTTGCGGGGAGGAGAGTCGGGCGCCGTGATTCGGCCCGGGGACAGCGCTCGAAGCCGGCTCATCCAGCTCGTCGCCGGTGTGATCCCGGATCAGGTCATGCCGCCTGGAGGAAAGGGGCTCTCTTCCGATGAAGTCGGGCTCCTTCGCGCCTGGATCGACCAGGGCGCCCGCTGGCCGGAGGTGGACGCGGGCACGGTTGCAAAGACGAGAGCCGAGTCTTCGCACTGGGCCTTCCGGTCCCTGGTCCGGCCGGTTCCGCCGGCGGTGAAGGACTCGGCCTGGGTTCGGAACCCGGTGGACCGGTTCGTCCTGGCCAAATTGGAGGCCGAGGGCATCCGGCCTTCGCCCGAAGCGGACAGGTCCACGCTCATTCGGCGCCTCAGCCTGGATCTCACGGGACTCCCTCCGACGCTCACTGAGTTGGACGCCTTTCTGTCGGAGGATGGCGATGGAGCTTATGAGAATGCCGTGGACCGCTTTCTGGAGTCGCCCCACTTCGGCGAGAAATGGGCGCGCCACTGGCTCGATCTGGCCCGGTATTCCGACAGCGACGGCTACCGCCAGGACGATTTCCGGCGCCACGCCTGGCGCTATCGCCACTGGGTCATCCAGGCCCTGAACCGGGATATGCCCTTCGATCGGTTCACCGTGGAGCAGATCGCCGGAGACCTGCTCCCGGACGGCGGAATCGAGGCCAGGGTGGCCACCGGGTTCCACCGCAATACGCCCAGCAACCGCGAGGGCGGGACCAACATGGTGCAGTTCCGCTTCGAGCAGGTGGTCAACCGGATCAACACGGTGGGGACGGTCTGGCTGGGACTCACCGTGGGTTGCGCCCAGTGCCACGATCACAAGTACGATCCCTTGAGCCAGAAGGACTACTACCGGCTTTTCTCCTTCTTCAATGACGCGGAGGAGGTGAACATCGACGCTCCTTTGCCGGGGGAGATGGGGCCCTACTTGCGGGAGGTGGCCTCCTATCGGAAAAAGCGAGCCGAGTTGTTGGCCGAATACCGGGTGCCCGAACTCCAGCCGGCGTGGGAGGCCAAGTTGCTGG
>JAPOYZ010000497.1 GCA_026706325.1 Candidatus Aminicenantota bacterium | reverse complement strand
CCCAGGACGTGAACCGCCAGTTCCCATTGGGGTTAGTTTCGCTTCACGTCCCAGTCCACCTGGATGCCCTTGAGCTTCAGGGCGTTGATGGTCGTGACCTGGTGCGGAGGGATCTTTCTGGCCAGATAGGTGAAACCGGTGTTGGAATCGAGCGTCTCCCGGATCTCCTCCTGGTTCAAAGGCAGGAACGGGGCCAGGGCCGTGGCAGCCTTTCCGGGCTCCGGGACCTGCCCGGCGTGACTCCCGACCGACCCGCTCTCGACGCTTACGGCCAGCTCCCGGAGATTCCGGTCCAGGATTTCGCCACGTTTGACCCTGACGTAGACGTGACCCTCGCTCTGGGCCTGCGCCAGTTGGCGGAAATGGTCCCGCTTCAAGACCTGCAGGTCCACCAGGCGGACGACCAGGCCCAGGACCGAGGCCAGGACGAGCATGTAGAACACGATCACCCGTCTTGGGACCAGGGCTTGGTTGCGGTCTTGGGAATCGGCACTCATTCCGGCGAAACCTCGAAACGGCCGCGGGCCGCGGCGACCAGCTCGCTTCCCGGCTGGGAGAGGCGGGATTTTCCTTCGATGATCCTGACCGACCCGTTACTGGAAGCGATAAGACCCAGGCTCGAGACCCGCCGGTCGATGGTCTCGGGATTGATGAGCGTGGCATGCTCGACGCGGAGCGCGTTGTTGAATTCGCGAAGCTCCGTGTTCTCCTTCCGCAGCCGCGCAGCTTCGTACTGGGATTCCAGGATCCCCATCCGCAGGCCCGCGTAAGCGAGGACCAACCCCGCGACTATGCCCACCGCCAACAACCAGCCCAGCATCTGCCAACCGGTCGTCCCGGACCCCTCCCGAACCGGACGGTTGCGAAATTGTTGAAAACAGCAATCCACCATCTGCCCTATCCTCTGTTCGCTTCCCTCGCCCCGTCACCCAACCGGAATCCTCCCGCCTTCCGGCCGCGCCCCGTCCGGGAACCGGCGGCGCCGCAACCTTCGGATGAGGCGTTCAGCCGTTCAACGGCCCGGAGTTTGGCGCTTCTCGCGCGCGGGTTGGCTCGAATCTCCTGTCCCGATGGCCGGACCGGCCGCCGGGTCAGGACTCGCACGCGGCGGCGGCGGGGGCATCCGCACAGATCCCGGGGAGAAAAACAGATGCACTTCCCCGATTCCCGGGCAAAGCTGCGCTTCACCAATCGATCCTCAAGGCTGTGAAAGGCCAACACCACGAGCCGGCCTCCCGGCCGCAGAAAATCCACGACGCCGGAGAGGAACGCTTCCAGGTTCTTCAATTCCTGGTTGACCTCGATTCGAAGGGCCTGAAAGACCTGGGTTGCGGGGTGGAGACGAGTCCCCCGGGGCCAACCTTTGACTCGCTCCACCACCGCCGCCAACTCCGTGGTCGTTTCGAAACGCTTCCGGTGGCGCTCCTCGACCAGCGCCGCCACCACTCTTGCCGCCCCGGTGACCTCGCCGTAGGTCCGCAGAATCTCCACCAGACGCTCGGGAGGCGAATCATTGACCAGGCTCGCCGCCGTAACCGTCTGGGCGCGGTCCATCCGCATGTCCAGGGGTCCCTCTTTCAGGAAGCTGAATCCCCTCTCGGCCATGTCCAACTGGAGCGAGGAAACCCCCACGTCGGCCAGACAGCCGTCGATCCGGCGGATCCGGAGTCTCCGGAGCAACCGGGGAAGATTCCTGAAGTTCTCCCGGTGCAGGCTCAACTTGGCCTTCGATGGCGCGAGGCGCCGCGCCGCCAGCCGGAGCGCATCTTCGTCCAGGTCCAGAACCACCAGGCGTCCCGCTCCCAACCTCTTCAGGATCTCTCGGGAATGACCGCCGGGACCCACCGTGCAATCGACGTAGACGCCTCGCGGCCGGACCTGGAGGTGGTCCAGAACCGATTTGCACAAGACCGGAATGTGAGTCGGATGCGTACCCGTCATGCTCAAAGTCCCAAATCGGCCAGTGCGATCTCGTCCTCTTGTGTAAATGGCTTTTCGTCGAGCTCACTCTCGAAGCGCTTCCGATTCCACAGTGTCAGATAGGTCAGGGACCCCATGACCGCGACTCCGTTGGTGATTTCGGCACGTTCCCGGAGATGGGGAGGAATGAGGACTCTTCCCTGCCGGTCCATGTTGACCATCTGGCCGTAATAGCTCGTATTGCGAAGAAACTTCTCCTTCGCCAGCATTTTCGGCGGCTCCAGCAGCTTGCTCTCGATCTCCTCCCATTCGCTGAGGGGATAGATCCGAGCGTACTTTCCATCAATACTGGTGACATATAGTTCCGCGCCGTATTTCTCCTCCA
>JAPOYZ010000292.1 GCA_026706325.1 Candidatus Aminicenantota bacterium | reverse complement strand
GAAAACGGTACGACCGGTGGTGTGGGAAGGTGCAGGGGCGCAATCCCCTGCACCTGACCCGATCTGGCGCTCCTGCGTGTTTCTTGGAAGTCGCCTCTACAATTCAAATGGCAATAGGAGAGAAGGTGCTTGCTCCGATGGGGCACGGTTGGTAGCGTACTGCGACCTTTGGAGAAACTCGGATCCGAAGTTGATTTGAGGTGTATCGGTTCTATGCAGCGACGTGGTTTTCTCAAGCAGTCTCTATCAGCCGTCGCCTTGGGTGCGGCTGCCGGATGCACCCAGGGAGAACACCCAACTGATTCCGCCAGGGCCGCAGACCCGGCCCATCTCCACCGGGACGCCATCGTCATCGACACCTACGGCAAGCTTTACCTGGAAGACTTCCAAAAGGGCCAAGTCGACGCCATCGTCCACGGAATCGGCGTAGAAGAAATCTTCCGGAGCGATGCCCGGGAAGGAATCATCGAACCTCCCGAGGTGGGCAAGAACATCTGCGACAACCTGTTTGAAGGCGCGGACGAGGTCAAGCGGGTCCTGCAGCGCGTGGACGAGATACTCCAGCAAAGCGTGGGCCGGAATCCGGATGCCGTGGAGCTGGCCCTAAGTTCCTCCGACGTGAAGCGAATCGCCGGAGCCGGCAAGATCGCGGTGATCCCCATGCTCAACGCAGGCTGGATCGACAACGATCTGGCCGTCCTGAGGATGTATCACCGAATGGGGATCCGGGTCTTTGCGCTGACCCACATCGCTGCTTTCGACTGGGTCGACTCCAGCGGGGAGCTGAACCCGAAGCCAGGGTTGAACGACTTCGGCCGGGAGGTGGTCCGGGAGTGCAACCGGATCGGTATGCTGGTGGATGTCTCCCATGCCTCGGACCAGGCGTTCTGGGACACGGTCCACACCAGCTCCAGACCCATCATCGCCACCCATTCCGGTTGCCGGGCCCTGTGCTGCGTGCAGCGCAACCTGACGGACGAGATGCTGCGGACCCTGGCCGAGAACGGGGGTGTCGTGAGCATCTTCACCGTGCCCTCCTACCTGGACACCAAGGCCCTGAACGACATGATGGCGACCCGGTTCCTCCCCGACTACACGGACCGGGATCTTCGCTTGGCCGAGCAGTTCTCCGATCCCTGGGAGATTGCCGCCGCCATGAGGAATACGCTGGATTCACATTCCTACACCGAGGAAATCGACCTGCCTCCCATCGACGTTTTCCTGGACCACATCGACCATGCCGTCAAGGTGGCCGGAATCGACCACGTGGCTGTCTCCTCGGACAACGAGCCCGTCGAGGGCCTGGAAGACCGGTCCCAGTGGCCGAACCTGACCCGGGGTCTGGTGAAGCGGGGATACGGCGACCGGGACATCCGAAAGATCCTGGGGGAGAACTTCCTCCGGGTCTGGGACCAGGCGGCCGGGACCTCGGATTTGAGTTAGATCCGGCGCCGTCTCGTCATCCATTTCAAAAATCATCTACGGAGGAAACCGATGGTGGAACTGAATTCGACTTGGAAGAGGAATTTCGATGTCTACGACAGGATCAGGCGGCTGGGAATCGATCTGGGGCAGAAGGAAGACTCGCTTCCGCCTCCAGGCGCGCAGAATCTTGCCCAGGCCACCTTCACCCCCTCGGGTCTGGTCTTTCTTTCCGGCACCACCGCCGGTATGGGAGCGGTCACCGACGACGATGCGGAGGTCGAGAAGGGGGCCGCGGCGGCTCGCGAGGCGGGTATCGCGCACATCCGCGTTCTACACTGGGGACTCCATCCTCTGGGGACGCTGAACGACGTCTGGTACTGCGTCAAAGGCCTCGGCATGGTCAACTCGGCCGGCGGCGGGGTCCTGACCCTCTCGCACCTGGTCGTCAACGGATACTCCAAGGTCTTTCATGACGTCTTCGGCGGACCGCTCTCTGAGTTTGCGGAAGATGGCAGGGATCAATCTCTTTCGGGTTGGCACGCCCGCAGTGCCGTCGGGGGGTTCGATCTGCCTGCCGGAGTCCGGGCCGAGCCCGAGATGATCGTCCAGATCGATCCCGAGCTGGCACTGAGAATCATCCGGGAGAATGGCCCTCACGCGTAGGATCGGGAATGGGGCCGTCAACTTCTCTCCGCATTTCTGAGATAAACATAGGAATGACCTGGAGGGGGGACATCCTTGTCCCCCAAAGGCGCGGGGACATTCCTGTCCCCGCAAGAATCGGGGGTTAAAAACCCCCGCTTGTCTGTTAGTTCTTGTCTCTCTTTCTTCTTGGGGGGGTACAGATTGTGGGGAAAGCAAAGAGGGAGCACCCTGTGGGAAATCTCTG
>JAPOYZ010000556.1 GCA_026706325.1 Candidatus Aminicenantota bacterium | reverse complement strand
CAGGATCGTCCTGATCTATACTCCATAGATGTGTTACCAAGCGTGTAATGAGGCATCGTCGCGCGGCAAATCCTGTGTAACGGTGTTCTGGGACCGATAGTGTGCAGGAGGCCGCTGCCAGGTGTTGCTGGGCCCGGCGACCTCGGCCAGGTCAGGTCTGCCTGTCGCGGTTGAAGTCTGAGCGGGGGCAAGGAAGATGAGCAGTGCCGAAGAGTATGAAGCGCGGCTCGCGGCACTTCAGGAGCGGCTCTCCAGGTTTACCCAGGCCAGCTTGCGGATCAACGAGAGCGTGGACTTCCACACCGTGCTGCAGGGGGTCCTCGACAGCGCCTGCGCACTCACCGGGGCGCGCTACGGTGTGCTGACGCCATTCGACGAGACGGGCGATATTCAGGCCGAAGGCACTCTCGCGTTTGGCGTCACCCCCGCCCAAATGGAAGCAGTATGGGACACGCTCACGGGGTCGGAGTACTGCGAATTCTTTGAGCAGTTGCCGGGGCCCACGCGACATGGAGACCTCGCGGGTCTCCTCGACTCACTGGGACTACCCGGATTCCAGCTGCCCTTGCCTGTCAACCCGCCGGTTGCGTTTCTGGGTGTAGTGCTCAGCTACGGCGGCGAATCGCTGGGCGCCATCTATCTGGCCGAGAAACAGTCCGGTCCCGAGTTCAGTGCGGAGGACGAGGAGGCACTGGTGATGTTCGCCTCGCAAGCGTCGATGGTGATGGCCAACGCCCGTCGATACCGAGACGAGCGGAAGGCCCGTATTGATTTGGAGACGCTGATCAAGACTTCGCCGGTAGCTGTGTCGGTCTTCGACGGAACAACCGGAGACCTCGTCTCCTTCAACCAGGAGATGGCTCGGCTCTTCGAAGCCCTGCGGACACCGGGCAGTCCCGTAGAGCAACTCCTGGAAGTGTTGATCTATCAGCGCGAAGGCAGGCCGAGGGAGTCCCTGGCCGAGATTCCCTTCACCGAGGCGCTGGCCCGCGGCGAGACGGTACGGGACGAGAAGATCGAACTGGCAGTACCCGACGGGCGGCGAGTTACGGCCCTGCTGAACGCCACTCCGATCCACTCGGACGAGGGAGCCGTCCAATCGGTCGTCATCACGTTGCAGGACTTGGCCCCGTTCGAGGAGATGGAGCGGCTGCGAGCCGAGTTCTTGGCCATGGTCAGCCACGAACTACGCACACCACTTGCCGCAATCAAGGGCTCAGCGACCACCCTGGCGGAGGCGATGCCGGACCTGGACCCTGCCGAGATGCGCCAATTCTTTCGTATCATCACCGACCAAACCGACCATATGCGCGAGCTAATCGCTGATCTGCTGGATGTCGCTCGCATTGAGACCGGCAGGCTCCCGGTCGATCCTGAACCCTCGGAGGTCAGGGCGTTGGTGGATGAAGCGCGGACAAGGTTCCAGAACAGCGGCGGACGGAACGACCTACAGATTGAGGTCCCATTGGAGCTACCGCGGATCATGGCCGACCGGCGGCGCGTGATGCAGGTCTTCAGCAACCTGCTCACCAATGCGGCGCGTAACTCTCACCAGTCGTCGCCGATCAAGATCGAGGCGCGGCGCGAAGGCGTCCACGTGGTTCTGTCAGTCTCCGACCAAGGGTTGGGCATCGAATCGGATCGATTGCCGGAGCTGTTCCGGAAGTTTTCCCGGATTGAAGGTCAGGACCGGGAAGGGGATACCGGCCTCGGGCTCGCCATCTGCAAGGGGATCGTCGAGGCCCACGGAGGTCGTATCTGGGCGGAGAGCGACGGGCCCGGGCTGGGAAGCCGCTTCAGCTTTACGATTCCGGCTTCTGACGCAGGCCCGTCTGAACCATCGCGGCTCGCCGGTCGGGTCCCGCATTCAGAGCGCCGTCGTCCACGCATCCTCTGCGTGGACGACGACCCGCAGATGGTGAGGGATGTGCGGAACACGCTGCCGGAAGCAGGCTACGCGCCGATCGTGACCGCGGACCCGGCCGACGTCTTTGAGCTGATCGAGAACGAGGAGCCTCGGCTGATACTGCTCGACCTGGTGTTACCCGGGATTGACGGGATTGAGTTGATGAGGGACATCCGGCATCTGGTCGATGTGCCAGTCATCTTCCTTTCGGTCTACGGAGAGGATGACGTCATCGCCCGGGCCTTCGACCATGGCGCTGACGACTACCTTGTCAAACCCTTTTCGCCCACGGAGTTGGCAGCCAGGATCCGGGCGACGCTGCGGCGGCGCAATGCGCCTGACGGGCTCGAACCCACCGAACCATTCGTGTTGGGAGACCTGAGTATCGACTACGGGGAACGTCGCGTGTGGTTGGCC
>JAPOYZ010000562.1 GCA_026706325.1 Candidatus Aminicenantota bacterium | reverse complement strand
AGGGCAAAGAGTTCCTGAATCAATTGATCCTTGGAACCGAAGTGATAGTGCATGGCGGCCAGATTCACTTTGGCCCGGGAGGTGATCATCCGAACCGAGGTCGCAGAGAATCCCCGATCCGCAAAGAGTCCTTCCGCCGCATTCAGGATCCTGGACCTGGTGGCCAGCATGGTTCTCCCGGTAAAACAATCGTTTTAAACGTACGATGGTTCTACACAAAATCCGACCCGGCTGTCAATCGGACGCCGACCGGGCGCTTCGACCCGGGCGGAGACCCTGGAAATCCGCCCGGAACCCAGTCGACGATCGTATCCTGGCCAAAAACACTCCGCGCGGTTGGTGGCCTTTTCGACCGTTCCCAGTCCGCCACTCGACGGAGCGGCAACTTGGCGCAAGAACGCCCGGGCGCTATCGCCGGTGGATCGTCAACTGGTCGAGCAGGAAATCTTCCAGCAGTTCGTCGTCACCGGCCAAGTCCTTCACCCGCTCCCAGGACAACTCCAGACGAAAGCTTTTCACCCGAAGGTGGCTGATCTCGACCGAGAGGCCGCCTTCGCCCGATCCGACTTCGACCCGGGCGTCCGATCCCAGATGGAAGAGAACGAAATTGTCCAACTCTTCCAGGAATCTGCGCTTTGCGGTATCCCGGGCATCTCCTCCGAGAGCTGCGATCAGACGAGCGCTCCCACTCCGGGAGGGATCCCGCCGGCCTGAGTCTCCGGAAAGGCCACCAGGTCCTTCCGTTCCTGCGAGAAGTTCTTGTCGTCGTCGAGGCCGCGGCCCAGGGAGTTGGCCTCGACCGTCGGCGGGTTGTCTGCGGGAAAGTGAACGGGGGGTAACTCCGGGGGCGCCTGAATCTGGAATGGTTCGCTGATGGGCATGGAGCCGGCAGCCTGCGCGGCAGGGGTCAGGGCGTAGCCGCTCGACAGCGGCAGGCAGGCGGCGGAGACCACTGCGGTGAGACAACGAAAATTCATGACGAACCTGTCTCCTCCAGAAAAAACCGTGAGCGCCAACCACAGCGTTCGATAGTAGTTTAACCCGAATCTCTGATGCTGTGTCTGGATCTCCGGCGTTTTTCGGTTCACCGGCACCGGGAACCGGGCGTGGACTATGGAGTATGCTCGACCAGTTCCACAAGCAGTTGGCGGATTCGAGGCACCTGCCGCTGATCGATCTTCAGATGCCGATGGCGCCCGTGGCCGCCCGGCTCGAAACGGGTCCGGCCGACCGGATCGAGGATCACCTCCCCTGGTTCCGAGACCCGGAAGTCATCGCGTCCCGGGCGCACCCCGTAAAGGACGCTGGTCAGATCCCAGGTGGGCCGGTCCGGAAGGTTCGGGACGTACAACCGGTAGGCCTCCCGGACGGGATGGCCCCCGGCGGCGCCGTCCTCTCGCCGCATGCGCTCTCCAGGGTAACGGATGGCCATTCCCACCTCGTAGGCGCTCACGACGATGGGCGTGGGCCAGGCGTCGAAGAGCTTTCGTGCGGACGGCAGGTCCTTGTAGACGTTGTACTCCCGCCCATCCTTCGGCCCGGGCCGACCGAAGCTGCCCGCCACCATGGAGAGCAGGCGAATCTTCCTGGCCGCCAGATCTCTTCCCGGAAGCGGGGAGTATCGGTCGGGTGGCGAATCGAGCAGACGGGCCAGGTTGGTGGAGAAGCCCACCTGGACCATGACCACCGATTGATCCGGCTCACCCGCCAACGTCCGCCGCAGCAAGGGGGTGGCCTCCTCCACCTCGCCGGGACGATTCAGAGATCGAGCATACCGCAGCCTGCCCTGAACCCAGGCTTCGCAGACCTGGCGAACGTACCGGCCATCCAACGGCGTCGGACCGTTTCGGACGATCCCTATGGGGATTCCGGGTCTTCCGTAATAGTGGTTCAGCAGATCGCAGTAGGCGGCCGCATAGAAGTTGTCCTTGCTGACGGTCACGGCCAGCAACCGGCATTCTCCCCGTTCCTGAAGCGCGTGAATGACGGCAAGCGCCATGGCGTCGTCGACGTCGTTCCCCATGTCGGTGTCGTAGATCAACCTCACCGGTTCGGCGTCCTCCTGCACCCCCAGTGAGCCAAAGAGGTCCCCATGGAGCCAGACAGCGACTGTCAGGAGAAGAGCAACGACTCCACGCATCATCGGATTCCCTACCCAACACTGACCGTTACAGAATGCGCCACTTGGCAAGTTCGGTTTACGCGTGTTCGGGATTCTCCGGTTCTCGTACCGACCGGTTCGCCATCCCAAGCGGCCGCACGACCGTTTCTCAATATTAATGGCCGACCAATGTACGACTTGCATCGTACGTTCGCAATCCAAGTTGCT
>JAPOYZ010000435.1 GCA_026706325.1 Candidatus Aminicenantota bacterium | reverse complement strand
AGCAGGCCGAGCCGGAGAAAGCCGAAGAGCCGCCGGTTCCCGCCGAAGCGGCCGGCGCCGCCCGAAGGGGGGAAAGGCCGTGAGAAGAAGCCTGATCCTTGTGAATGTCGCCCTGGTCGCAGCAGTCATTCTTCTGGCCTACACCCTGGTGGGCCAGTGGCGTCAATTCGAGGCCCGGCATCGCCCGGACCTGTCGAGTTCCGGGGCGCGGGCGGAGTCCGGTGGTTCGGACGGGTCGGCCTTGCCGGCGTCCGCCTCCGGCTTTGCGGCCATCGTGGACCATCACCTCTTCGCCCTGGATCGAAACAACGACCTTCCCGAGGGGCTTTCGGACGAACCTCCGGAAGCGTTTCGGCCCCTCCCGGTCCTGATGGGGACCATGGGACTCGGCGGGGAAGAGGTCGCCCTCATGGTTTCGGGCAGTCCCGGGAACTCCGGCGGCCTCTACCGCCGTCTCAAGGTGGGGGAAGCGCTGGACGGCTACACCCTGGTGCGCATCGACATGGATCGGGTGGTCATGAAGACCGGGGCCAGGGAAGTGGTGGTCGGCATGGATGACCGAACCAGGAAACCCAGTAGGAGGGCCCGGACCGCCCGTCCCGTTGAAGGCAACCGGTCCCAAACCACCGGTGTGGGTTCCGGAACCAGGCGCGCGGGCGCCTCCAGGCGGCGGTCGGCCCGCACCCAGCGGCAGCGGGCAGACGATTTGAGGAACGTGCCGGTGGGGACGGTCAGGGACGGCAGGCGCCTGATCGAGGAGCAGACCCCCTTTGGCGCCATCAAAGTCTGGGTCGAGCAAAAATCCAAATAGCCCGTTCTCCGGGAAATCCGGAGCTGCGGAGCGAGCAGAGCGTGAGGAGTTACATCATGGTTGGAATTTCATCGACGTCATTGGGGCGAGGTCTGGCTCTGCTGCTGCTGATCGGCCTGGGCGGCCTGGCGCCTCTCCAGCCCCTGGCAGCCCCGGCTGAAGAAGACCGGGCCGCCAAACCCCCACAGGCCGCACCGGCCGAGGGGGAGGCCCCGGAAGAGGAAGCTCGGGAACCGGAACCGGAGTTCGAGCTGATCCGGACGCCTTTCGGGACCATCCGCCAGCCCAGGTCCGAAACTCGACCCGACTCCGCGCAGGCTGCTTCCGACCCGGTCGAAACCGGGGAGAGCCCGCCGGCCTCGGGCGAGGCCGCCGCTTCCGATCCGGCGCCTGCTCCCGATCCGGAGACGGATCCCGATCCGGCAGTTTCCGAGACCGATCCGGCCCCTGCTTCCGATCCGGCGGCTGGCGAGGGCCGGCAGGCTTCGGGCCCGTCCGGACCCAACACCCGCTTCCGATTCAATTGCGTGGATTGCGACCTGCTGGAGTTCGTCCGCAACATCGCCAACGAGCTGAAGCTGAACTACGTCGTCGATCCCAACGTCCAGGGAGTGGTCAACATCCTCACCTACGGGGAGATGAGACGCAGCGACCTCATGTCCCTTCTCGAGACCGTCCTGCAGATCAACGGCGCCGCCATGGTCAAGACGGGACCCGTCTACCGCATCCTGCCCAGCCGCAATGCCAAGCAACTGCCCCTGGACATTCGACGGGACCTGGGCTCCGCGGCTCCGTCCGCGGGGGACAGCCGGGTGCTTCAGCTCGTTCCCGTGAACTTCGTGCCGGCCGCCGACATGGCCGAACTGCTCACCCCCTACCTGTCGAGCGGCGGCGACATCACCTTTCACCAGGCCGCCAACTTTCTCGTCATCACCGACGCTCCCGCCAACATCGGCAAGCTGCTCGAGCTGGTCCAGGTCTTCGACTCGGACGTGTTCGGAGGCAAGCGCGTGCGCGTCTATGCGCTCCAGAACAGCCGGGCCACCAGCGTGGTGGGCGAGTTGGAGAGTATTTTTGGAGGGTACGCCCTGTCGGCGGACACTCCCGTCCGCTTTGTTCCCATTCCCCGATTGAACTCCGTTCTGGCGATCAGCCCCAGCACGGGCAGCCTGGAGGAGATCGACCGCTGGGTCGCCCAACTGGACCAGGCGGGCCTGAACCCGGAGATTCGCAACTACTTCGTCAAGGTCCAGAATGGCGAGGCCAGCGAAATTGCCTCCCTGCTGCTGGAAATCTATGGAAGGCGCGATCGATCCCGGGATGAGCTGCTCCTACCCCCGGGGGTTCAGCCCGAGGCTCCTCAGGCCGGCGACGCCGACACCGCGGAGAGCTCGGGACAGATGGTTCAGGGAGAGATCAAGATCGTGGCCGACGAGCAGAACAACGCCGTCATCGTCCAGTGCAGCCCGCAGGACTTCGAGGTCATCGAGGAAACCATCCGGGAACTGGACCGGGTGCCTCGCCA
>JAPOYZ010000067.1 GCA_026706325.1 Candidatus Aminicenantota bacterium | reverse complement strand
TGGTTCCGACCTTCTACGAGAAACTGGTCTGGGCGCCCGGGGACGGCAGCGGACTCCAGGTGTCCGAGACCCGGCTGGGCCGAGTGGGGATGCTGATTTGCGGAGAGAACACCAATCCCCTGGCTCGTTTTGCCCTGCTGGCCCAGGGCGAGCAGATCCACCTATCCACCTACCCGCCCATGTGGCCCACCCGGGATCCTGCCACCGGCGGCAACTACGATCTCAAGCAGGCGATACTGATTCGGGCCGGCGCCCATTCCTTCGAAGGCAAGGTCTTCAACGTGGTGGCCTCCGGTTTCCTGGATGCGGCGGCGCGGGACCGTCTGGGCCGACTGACCCCGGAGGCCGGGAGAATTCTGGACGGGAGCCCCAGAGGCATCTCGGTGGTCATGGGTCCGGAGGGAACCCCGGTCAGCCAGATTCTCCAGGACGAGGAAGGCCTCCTCTACGCCGATATCGATCTCTCCCAAACGGTGGCCCCCAAGCAGATCCACGACGTGGTGGGCGGGTACAACCGGTTCGACGTCTTCAAGCTCAGCGTGGACCGGTCCTCCAGATCGCCCGTGAGCTTCGAATCCACGGACCCTCGTCGCGAATCGGTTGATGCCGACCCACTCGAAGAGGAGGAATGACCAACGTGCCCGCGACGCGAAAATCTCCTCGTCCCTTGCCACTCTTTTCCCTTTCCTCATTCCTGTAGACTGACGCAATGATTCGACCAGCGAAGCAGCACTCCACATTCGGCCGGTTTGCATCGATCTCCTTCCTGCTCCTTGGTTTCGCTGCCTGCAGTCCTCCCGAAAGCGCCCCTGACGTCCAGACCTCTGGTGAGACTGCGGAAAAGCCGAACATCGTCCTGATCCTGGCGGACGATCTGGGTTACGGGGACCTGGGACTCTACGGCCACCCCGAGGCCAAGACTCCCAACATCGACCGCCTGGCGAAAGAAGGCGCGCATTTTACCCAGCATTACGCCAACGGGCCGGAATGCACCCCGACCCGGACGGCACTCTTGACCGGGCGTTACCAGCAACGGGCCGGCGGACTGGAATGCGCCATCGGCACCGGCAACGTGGGCCGTTACGACGACGCCATCCGGTTGGCCGAGCAACGGGAGTTGGGGCTTCCCGCCGAACTAACGGTGATGCCAGGTGCTTTGAAGGACGCCGGCTACGTCGCCGGCACCTTCGGCAAGTGGCACCTGGGTTACGAACCCCAATTCAACCCCTTGGAACACGGCTGGGACGAGTTCTTCGGTTACCAGGGCGGAAACGTGCACTACTTCAACCACCGGGAACTGAGCGACCTGCACGTCCTGTTCGACGGAAGAATGCCGGTCTATCGGGAGGGTTATATGACCCACCTGATCACCGACGCATCCATCGACTTCCTCCAGCGGCACAAAGACCGTCCCATGTTTCTTTACGTGGCCCACGAAACACCTCACTTCCCGTTTCAGGGGCCCGAGGACCAGGACAAGGTGGTCACCAAGGAAAACTGGATGGAGAGTGACCCGGCAACCTACGTCGCCATGCTGGAGGACATGGACTCGGAAGTCGGCCGCTTGCTGGACGCCATCGATGAAGCCGGGCTCCGGGAAAAGACCGTCGTCATCTTCGTCTCGGACAACGGCGGCCTGAAAGGGGCGGCCAACATGTCCCCCTTGCGGGGCGCCAAAGGGACGACGCTGGAAGGAGGCATCCGCGTCCCCCTCATCATTCGCTGGCCCGGCCGCATCGAAGCGGAGACCAAGAGCGAACAAGTGTCCGCGACCTTTGACCTGACTCGATCGTTCCTCAAACTGGCCGGCGCCGGCGTGCCGTCCGAACGGCTGGACGGCTACGACATCATCGGCCACGTGGCGGAGGGCCGCGAAGACTTCGACCGCACCCTGTTCTGGCGCGGCCGGCGCGGCGACAGGACCTGGGCGGCCGTTCGCGACAGCGATCTCAAGTACGTCCGCCTGATCGAGGGTGAGCGGACGGAAGAATGGATGTACAATCTCTCCACCGACATTCACGAGGAGAAAGACCTGCTCAAGTCCAGGTCGGCAGACGCCGATCGTTTGAAGGGACTCCTGGGAAAATGGGAGGCCGATATGAAGCCGGCGCGGTGACCGCGCCGATAAATTGTGTGTTTACGGGTCCGTAGAGCGAGGAAGAACCTATGACGACGCAAAACAACGATCGTGCCCAATCCGGCCAGGACGCCGCGGAATCACGCCGCACCTTCATGAAGTCGGTGGCGGCGGGAACGGTCGGGGCCGGATTGTCCCTGGGATTCAACGCGGCGAGCTATGCCAAGGTGAAGGATGCCAATGACCGCGTTCGAGTCGCC
>JAPOYZ010000270.1:1216-2342 GCA_026706325.1 Candidatus Aminicenantota bacterium | reverse complement strand
TGGCTCGGTCTGTCGGCGGCTCCGTCCGCCGCGCCGAACCTGCGCCAGGAGGCCAACGAGAGAACCCGCCCGCAAGACCATCAACCTCCCGTACTGCGCCGTTTGCCCGAGTTCTCCTTGACCGATCACCTCTCCCGGACCTTTGGGACCCACCAACTTCTTGGCAAAGCATGGATCGCGGATTTCATTCGCACCCGCGATCCGCAGGCGGCCTTGCAAACCGCCGCGCTGGCGAAGCTCCAACAGGAGCTCAAGAGGCGGCCGGGCTGGGCCGACGTTCGTCTGGTCACCTTCACGGCCGATCCGGAGCGCGACTCGCCGGAAGTCCTTCGGAGTCACGCAAATGCGGCCGGAGTGGACTGGGAACAGTGGAGCTTCCTGACCGGCCCCCGGGACGTACTGGAGCGAGTACGTTCAGGGTTCGCCGGGCCGGCGAACGCGCACAGCGGGAAATGGATGCTGGTCGATCCGCAAGGGCATGTCCGCGGATTCTACGACGGCAGCGCAACCGGCCAGAGAGAGGCCCTGAAAAGGGACGTCTTGACGACACTGCAGGAACGTCTCCTGTGGCAGGAGTTTCCGTGGCTGGAAGAACGCCGGCAGGCCCAACTTGAAAGCGCCGACGGCATACGGGTCTTCCATGACTTTTCGTTTGAGGACCGGGTCAAGGAGTCGGGGATCCGCTTCCGGAACCGGATCGTCGACGATGCGGGCAGGTCCTTTATTTTCGCCCATTACGACCACGGGAACGGACTCGCCATCGCCGACGTGGATGGCGACGGGCGGCATGACATCTACTTCGTGAGTCAGGCCGGCAGCAATGAACTCTGGAAGAACCTGGGCGGCGGCAGGTTCGAGAACATCACGGAGCGGGCGGGTGTCGGTGTCAGGGAGCGGATCGGCGTGACCGCGTCGTTTGCCGATATCGACAATGACGGGGACGCGGACCTGTACGTCACCACCGTTCGCGGGGGAAACGTGTTGTTTGAAAACGACGGGAAGGGGGTCTTCAAGGACATCAGCGCCGAGTCGGGCCTCGGGTACACGGGCCATTCGTCGGCGGCGGTTTTCTTCGACTCGTCGCTGCATTCAAGTCCGGCAACTACGCTCAGGCGATCGCCGAGTT
>JAPOYZ010000270.1:0-1206 GCA_026706325.1 Candidatus Aminicenantota bacterium | reverse complement strand
GGCGGCGGTTTTCTTCGACTACGACCGGGACGGCCGGCTGGACCTGTTTCTGGTGAATGTGGGCAATTACACGACGGACGAAATCAGGACGGTCGTCCATGATTCCTTTACCGGGACAGATCGCGCCACCTATACCTACTTTCGTTCCGCGCCCGACGCCTTCAACCGTCACCTGAATGCCGGGCTCTCCGAGCCCAGCATCCTCTATCGGAACCTGGGCGGAAACCGGTTCGTCGACGTCACCGGGCAGGCCGGATTGAAGGATACGAGTTGGTCGGGGGACGCCAGTCCGCTCGATGCCAACAACGACGGATGGCCGGATCTGTATCTGGCCAACATGCAGGGCCACGACCAGTACTACGAGAATGTCGAAGGCCGGAGATTCCTGAAAAAGAGCCGCCAACTGTTTCCCGCCACGCCGTGGGGAACCATGGGAATCAAGGTCTTCGACTTCGAGAACGACGGGCGCCTGGACCTCTATCTGACCGACATGCACACGGACATGTGGAAGCATCTCGATCCGTTCAGCGAGAAGGACAAGATCCCCTTCCCCGAGGAGATCGCCGAGAAACAGATGTTGGCCACCGACGGAAATCATGTCTGGGGAAACGCCTTTTTCCGCAACCAGGGAGATGGCGCCTACAAGGAAATGTCGGATCAATTCAATGCCGAGAACTACTGGCCCTGGGGATTGAGCGTGGGAGACCTGAACGCCGACGGATTCGATGACGTCTTCATCACGTCCTGCATGAACTACGGCTATCGCTATGGCATCAACAGTCTCCTGCTGAATGACCACGGACGGAGATTCGTCGACAGTGAATTCATTTTGGGCGTGGAACCCAGGCGCGGCGGCCGGACCCTCACTCCCTGGTTTGAACTGGACGTGCCCGGCGCCGACAAGGACCACGAACTGGTCAAGAAGGTCCGCGCCCGGGGAGCCAGAGTCACCCGTGTCGTGGCCTGGGGCGCCGTCGGGTCTCGGTCATCGGTGATTTTCGACCTGGATGACGACGGGGACCTTGACATCGTGACTAACGATTTCAATTCCGAACCCATGGTCCTCGTCAGCGACCCGGCTGATCGGAAGCGGATTCATTTCCTCAAAGTCAATCTGACCGGTACCCGGTCGAACCGCGACGGGCTCGGCGCCCGGGTCACGGTCCGGGCGGGTTCGGCCACCTACACCAAGGTGCAGGACGGCCA
>JAPOYZ010000340.1 GCA_026706325.1 Candidatus Aminicenantota bacterium | reverse complement strand
GACCGATCAGGTAGTCGGCCCTTGCCCGGTCCGTCGCCGTCTGCGCCTCGAACAACTCGGGCCTCCACCACCAGCCCCAGGCGCCGATTGGCAAATGAGGCTCCCCCGGCCAGTTCCGCCCCCAGACCCTTCTCGGCATCGCCTCCGTCCATCCGGGCCCCCAGTTCCACCATGGGGGTCAGGATCGAGTCGGAAGACAAGGTCCAGTCGGTGCGGCCCTCCAGCATCAGGCGCGCCCGGTGGGCATAACCGTTATGCACCCGCAGACCCTCGACCGCCTCCGAGCCGACACTCACCGCAAAGGCGTCGGACTTGAGCGCCAGGTCGACGGCTCCCAGCCGCGTCAGGTCGCTGCGCCAGCCCAGGGCCGCCATGCGGATGTCGATGCCCATGTCGACCGGTTCGCCGGCAACCTCCAACTCGGCGGCGCCCCGCCCGTAGCCCATCAGGCCCCACAGGTCCAGCCCCGGCCGAGGCGACCATTGCACATAGGGATGGGCGCCGGTCAGCCGCGCCCCCACCTCCATCTCGTTCGCGCCGTAGCCCCCGTTGGCGTAATCCAGGGCTCCGACGCTGTGAGACGCGGCCAGGCCCACCAACGTGTTCGCCCCCCAGCGGCGGTCCGCTCCCAGGTAGGCCGCGCCCACCCGGCCGTCCAGGCCCAAGTCTCCCTGGTGTTGACCGTGGAAGTCGCTGCGCGCACCCCGCCCCCACAGCATCCAGTTGCTTCCTTGCAGAGACCCCTTCTGGTCCGGAGCATACTGGAAGGAACTGAAGGACATCAGATTCCGGCCTGAGAGGGAGTTGAATCCGTAATTTCCTGCAGAAGGGCCGAGGGAACCGGCTCCGAGTCCTCCCGCACCGATGCCGCCCTTCAAGCCGCCGCCATGGAAAAATCCTGTCTGCCTGTTTGTCTGACGTCCGGCCATGTCCCACTGTCCGGGCACAGGCCGGCCTGCCGCAGGTGTTCCGGTGAGAGGATCGGGCTCCCAATGCCCCCGATCCATTCCCAGCAAACTTCCAGCACTCTGCAGCCACTTGGCCATTCGGCTTTGGCTCTGATCATCGGATGCGAACTCCAAGTCGAACCGCTGTCCGCTGAAGGTGGCGTGGGATTTTCGAGACGGAGCTTTGAAGCGGTCACCGATCGCGTCCACGGCCTGGCTCGCCACCGTCCGGCCAAATGCCGCCAGCGACAGCTCCAGCAAACGGCCACGCCGGTCTTGAACGGACTCGACCGTTACCGCGAAGGACTGCTCTGCGCTCAGGCCCTCGGGGTCGCGCGCCGTTACCGTGACCAGGGTGGTGTTCACCGCCAACGGGACCAGGACCAGGACATTCTCCGACAGGTTGAGCTCTACCGTGCCGCCCTCATCCGATGCATTCGCCTCATAGCTCAGCGGATCTCCGTCCGGGTCGGTGAAGTAACCGGCCAAGTCCACCGTTCCGTCCTTGCCCAACACCAGAGTCTGGTCCGGGATGGGTTCCCCCTCCGGTCCGGCGTTCAATCCGACGATCGTGATGGTCACCACCGCCTCGTTGCTCAGGGCACTGTGGCTGTCCCTCACCCGGTAGGTGAAGTGGTCCTGATGGGACACCCGGGTTCCGTCATGGGTATAGATAAACGTTCCGTCGCGGTTCAGGGTCAATTCGCCGTGGTTGGGTCTGCTGACCAATTCCGCCGATAGCTGGTCAATCCTGTCCTCGGAGTCGTTGTCGTTGGCCAACACGCTGAATTCCAGCAAGAGGAGCTGTGGCAGCGCGTACCGGTCCAACTCGTTATCCCAGCTCTCACCAGGGTTCCCCGATAGGCCGACGGGATACGAATCCCGGTTCACCGCGGGGGTTGTTTTGTACCCGTGCGCCAGCGACGAGGTCGTACCCCCTCGGGAAACTGTCATGCGGTCGCCTACCGCGACGGGAGCCGTGTTGCTCTTGGCGCCTCCCCCACCGTTACCCCCACCGTTACCCCCACCGTTACCCCCGCCACTGCCCCCGTCGTCGTCAGTGATGGTGCCGGTGGCGGGATTTCCGACCGTTACCCCCGAGGGAGCGTTCGACACGCTCAGGCTCACCGTGAAGGTCTCGTCCTCCTCCACGACCCTATCCTCGATGCTCTCCACCGTGAGGGTCCGCTCCTCGCCTGCCGTTCCGGTGAAGCTGAGGGCCGCGCTGTTCTCGGTGTAGTCGGTCCCGGATGTTGCGTTCCCGTCGGTGAAGCTCGGCGTCACCGTCAGACCCCCCTGCACCGCCCGGTTCAGCCTCACCGTGAAGGTCAGGACCTCGCCTTCCAGGGCGCTTGCATTGGCGATGGTCACCGTCGGGGTCCCGCCCTTCGAGTCGTCGTCGC
>JAPOYZ010000362.1 GCA_026706325.1 Candidatus Aminicenantota bacterium | reverse complement strand
TGGTCGAAATGGTGATTTCTCCCAGGGAGGGCAGTTCGGACTGGAGGGTCAGAGCACCGAAGTCTGTGGTTTCCAGATTCCCCACGATGTCCACCATCGACCCCGGATCGATGAGCTCGCCGTCCTGGCCGTAGAAATAGACGAGAGGTTGAATCGGCGTGGCGGCCAGATTCATCAACACCACGTCGGAACTGAAGGATTCCCCGTTGGCAAAATGGGCGAAGTCCAGGGACACCTGATTCTCCTTGTAGAAGCCGGAGCATAAGATAAAAGGGAAGGGGATCCCCGGAAAGAAATGCGGGCGCACGAAGACGACCTTCGGTATATCCGCCCTGTCGGAATCGTCGGCGGGATCGTCGAAGTGATACTCGACGTAGTCGCCCTCCGGGTATGATCGGGCCGCCTCGAGGATCTTGGACAGAATTGATTCTCCGGTGACGGCATCTTTATATGTGCCGGTAGCCACCACGAACTCGAATTGATCCGGGAATGCTGCGTGGAACCAGACGTAGCCGGTGGCATCCAGCACATAGAGGTAGACGGACCCCTCTCTCCAAGGCCCCTTCTCGTCCCTCATAATGGGCTTCATTCTCGAAAGAGCGCGACCGCCTTCCCTCATTAAGAGATCTGTTAGAAAATTGGTCGCTCCGTTGACGAAGGCCTTGAGCGTTTCCCGGTCCACCACGTCACTGGCAGTCAGCGCCGGGGCATCGGCGGGATCGAACACGACCGGCTTCAGGTGAGACTCCTGAATATCAAATCCGGCGAGCATGATGTGCGGAACTCTTCGAGGATCTGGTGGAGGTGGATAAACGTACCCGAGGGCGTAGCCTCCCAACTCCTGCGGCAAAGCGCCACCGTCCGGTTTTGTGAATATTCCTTGTACGTCTATCGGCGGACTCCCAGCAGCAGGTCCACCGTGAGTTGGTCCAGGCGTTCGTGACGCAGGCTTCTTCGAGCCAACCGGTGACGGTCCAGTTCGGCGCCCAGGATCCGGCGCGCGGTTTCCGGCGTGTACCTATGCATCTCGGCAGCGGGAACGAGAGAGTCGTTTTCCCGGAGTTCCGCCAGGATCTCCTGGATCTCCGGGTCCTCGGCGAAGCGCCGCGCCTTCTCCTTCATGATCAGGTAGGTGCGCATGCATCCGGCGGCGAAGTCCCGGACCCCTGCTTCGTCCTCCGTCCGGTAGGCGTGGGCATCGAAATGCCGCGGGCCTGAATACCCAACCTCCTCCAGGAACTTCACCAGGAAGAAGGCCGCCTTCAGGCCCTCCGAGCCGAACCGGAGGTCCTGATCGAAGCGATTCGGCTTTTGGTCGTTGAGGTCGATGTGAAACAGCTTGCCCGCTTCCCAGGCCTGGGCCACGGCATGGTAGAAGTTGAGTCCGGCCATGTGCTCGTGGGCCAATTCCGGATTCACCCCCACCATGTCCGGGTCGTCCACGGTATAGGTGAACGCAAGCATGGCGCCGGTGGTGGCGAAGTAGATGTCTCCCCGGGGCTCGTTGGGCTTGGCCTCCAGGGCGAACTTGAGGTCGTACCCGTTTTCCTTGACGTAACCGATGAGGAAGTTGAGGCACTCCCGAAAGCGCTTGATGGACTCCGCAGCGTCCTTGGCCGCGTCCACCTCGGCCCCTTCACGGCCGCCCCAGAAGACGTAGACCCGCGCCCCCAGCTCCACCCCCAGGTCGATGGCACGCATGGTCTTCTGCAACGCGTAGGCGCGCACGTCCGGGTCATGCGACGTGAAGGCCCCGTCCTTGAAGACCGGCTCACTGAACAGGTTGGTGGTGGCCATGGGAACGCAGACGTTGTAATCGGACATGGCCTGCTTGAAGTCGCGCAGGATCCGGGCTCTCTCCCGGGGAGTGGCGTCGATGGGGATCAGGTCGTTGTCGTGGAAATTGACCCCGTAGGCCCCCTCTTCTCCAATCAACTGCACCAGGCGTGCCGGTGGGATGGAGGACCGGGTCGGTCCGCCGAAGGGGTCGCGGCCCGGATTGCCCACCGTCCAAAGTCCGAAGCTGAACTTGTCCTCCGGGGTCGGTCGATAGTCGGCGTTCATGGATCAGTCCTTTCTGTTGATCAGTTGCCGATGGCCCGCAAAGACGGGGCTGGCGATGAGCGTGTCGCTCAGTTTGCGGTACACGGAATAGACCTGCTCATAGAGCTCCTGTCCGGATCGGGACGGCAACCGGCGGGTGGATACATCCAGCCGGACGAATCGTTCCACCCAGGTTTCGAGACTCTCCTCTTCGCGGCACCAGGCGGCCTGCAGGGCGGCGCCGAAGGCCGGTCCTTCTTCCTGGCTCAGGGAGACCACGGGGAGTCCGAAGACGTCGGCCGCGATCTGCCGCCAGACGCGGCTCCTG
>JAPOYZ010000637.1 GCA_026706325.1 Candidatus Aminicenantota bacterium | reverse complement strand
TTGTGTGGCGGTAGATGCGGATCCTTGAGCAGTGTCTGTGCCGACGGAGAGAAAGATGGGACGTTTCTTCTCGCGGGCCAAACGGAAGGCCTCGTCGCCCCACGGGTACCAGTCCACCGGGTTGTAGGCGTGCTGCAGAAGGTAGGGACTCTTCTCTTGGATCAGCCGGTTGGAACGGATTTTGGAGGATTCTTCGCCGGTCGCTGAGCTGATTGGGGAAGCGGTTCCGAACAGGAGCAGCAGAAGCGTCAGAGCCGGTCTCATGCGGGCAGGCTCCATCCCCCGGTCGGGTTGGAAGCCACTTACCAAGCCTCCCTGTAGATCTCCATGGCGCCCAGGGAAGTGAGAAGACGCGGATTGAACTCCACCGTCCAATGGGAGGAGGCCTCAGCCGCCAGAATTTCCAGATCCCCCTCCAGAACGCCCTCGCTCCGAAGCTCCCGCGGGAGCCCGGCCAACGCGGCCAATTCGTCCAACCGCCCGGCCAGAGACCCGGAAGCATCCCTCCCCTTCCAGGAGTTGCCGCCGGAAAGGTGCAACAGATCCCCAAAGGCGGATTCGGCCGCCGTGCCCGTCCAGCGGACGACCGGCGACAGCAGCAGGCCGATGGCGACCCCGTGGGGCGTCCGGTAGCGGGCGGACAAAGGATTGGCGCAGGCATGGGCCGCGCCCACCGACGAGTTCTCGATGGCCAGGCCGGCATAGAAGGCGCCCAATTGCATCGCGCCCCGGGCCTCCAGGTCCGTGGGGTCGCGCAGCACCCGCTCGTAGTTCCGTTCCAACAGCCACCAGGCTTCGCGGGAGAAGGACTGGGACAGCGCGGTGCTCCGCTTGCTGCAATACGATTCCACGGCATGGGAAAGGGCGTCGAATCCGGTGGCGCTGCTGACGTCGGCCGGTTGGGAAAGGGTCAGGCAGGGGTCGAGTATGGCGATGCGAAAAGCGGCCTGCGGGTCGCCACAGGCCATTTTCACGTGAGTCCGGGCGTCAGCGATGATGGCGTAAGACTGCGCCTCACTCCCGGTCCCGGTCGTGGTGGGAATCCCGATCATGGGCAGCATCCGCCCCCGTGCCCGGCCGTAGCCACGGTAGTCGTGGATCGTTCCTCCGCCGCCCAGCAGGAAGTTGATGCCCTTGGCGCAGTCCATGGAACTGCCCCCTCCGAGCCCTACCAGAGAATCGATTTCCAGGGGCCGCGCGAACTTGGCGCCTCGTTCCACCATCCGCGAGTCGGGATCGGGTCCAAAGTCGTGGAATCGATGCACACGGACTCCAGACTCGGCAAGGATTCCGGAGACCGTCTCGACATGGCCCGACTCCACGAGCCCCGGGTCCGAGACCAGCAGCGTCCGCCGGAATCCCAGTTCCCGCGCGGCCGGAGCCAACTCGCGGACCGAACCCGCGCCGAAGATCAGCCGGGTGGTAGCCTCGAAAACGAACGATTTCATGGGATCCGCAGGCAGGTTAGCACGGGCGTCGATTCGCGGCTATGAAATTCAGACCTGCAACGGATTCCGAGTAACCAAGCTGGGAAAACGGCTGAAGTCCCGGTCGACCGTCCAGAACTCCGTGACTCCGGATGCGATACAGATCGCTGCAATCCTCGCATCGTGCACCATCGCTCCTCTCACTCTTCCGTTCTCGATCTGTTCTTTGAGGAGATTCCAGTGCGTGTCGGTTTCGGTGAGTAGTTCCGCAATCGGTGATTCCAGCCACGCTTCGACTTGGTTCAGAGCTTCGGAGATCGTCGACGGCGGATCGTAGATTCGCGGGTGAGTCACAACGGACAGGAACTCGTGAATACACGGCCATGGCACCCCCCAAGTCACCCGTCCTTGGGAAAGTGACTCAAGACAGGACTTCGCTGGCACATGCCAATCGGAGTCGGCGCGGTGAGCGTAGACAAGAATATTGGTATCCGCAGCTATCAACTGCCTCGGTCCTTGTAGATGGTGTCGCGGATACGCGGCCAATCGGCGCCGCGATAGGACGGCTGCAAACCCCGGCCGCCAACACTCGCATCCCTCATCTTGAAGCGGGTCCGCTGGCTGTCGGCGCGCAACGCCATGCGCAGCCCACGCTCAATCAGTGACCGTAACGTGACGTTCTCCTTGACTGCATGGGCCTTGGCCTTCCTGGCGAGGCCGTCGGCAATCTCGATGGTGGTTTTCATATGGGGCTCCGGTCCGTTTGATATGGTTCTACAGTTTACTTATTCCGTAGACCCATATCAAGGGGGTTGTGGCGAGCATCCAGATCCCTTTGCATGTAGACTCCCGGTGGCAAACGGGAAACCGCCGAGGACCGAATTTCGACATGCCCGGGATGACTGACCAGTGACTCCAAACGATCACCCCCACGCCGAAATCGAGCACGTCAGCA
>JAPOYZ010000360.1 GCA_026706325.1 Candidatus Aminicenantota bacterium | reverse complement strand
GCCCGGCGCTTGTCGTCGGCATTGACCACGTACCAGGGCGCGTCAGGGACGTCCGTCTTGTCGAACATGGCGTCCTTGGCCTTGGAGTACTCCACCCACCGCAGCCGCGACTCCAGATCCATGGGACTCAGCTTCCAGCGCTTGCGCGGATCGCGGATCCGGGCCTGGAAGCGGCGTTCCTGCTCCTCGTCGCTCACCGAGAACCAGTACTTGATGAGGTGGAGGTGCGACCGGAGCAGCATCCGCTCGAACTGGGGGCAGGAGTAGAGGAATTCCCAGTACTCCTCTTCGGTGCAGAACCCCATGACCCGCTCGACGCCGGCGCGGTTGTACCAGCTCCGGTCGAAGAGCACGATCTCCCCGGCGGCCGGGAGATGCGCCACGTAACGCTGAAAATACCACTGGGTCCGCTCGCGTTCCGTGGGCTTGGCCAAGGCGGCCACGCGGACCTGGCGCGGGTTCAGCGTCTGGATGATCCGCTTGATGACGCCCCCCTTGCCGGCCGCGTCCCTTCCCTCGAAGAGGACCACGACCCTGAGCCCCTCCCGGGCCACCCAGTCCTGGAGCTTGGTCAGCTCCACCTGCAGCCGCCGGAGCTCCGCTTGGTAGATTTTCCGCTTGAGACGGCGGGGACCCTTCTCCAATCCGCCGCTGGAGGTCGACTCGATCTGGGCGTCCATACTCTCCTCTGATACGAAAATACCAGTTCAGCTCCTCCGTTTGAAACCGGACAGCCAGCCCAGAATCAGAGTCGCCAGCAGAGTGACGAAGAAGGAGACCGGCAGCGGCCACATCCAGGAAACGGCCTTCAGCCGGACCAGCAGGCGGCGGGACCCCAGGGTCACCACGTCGTCGGGGGCGATCAGGGCAGGCGTCCCGGGACGGTCGTTGACCCGGATCTCCGCATCCTCGGTCAGAGCCCGAATCGACCAACCCTCAGTCGTCCTCTCCACCCCGGCATGCCGGGGAGCCACCCCTTCTCCGGTCAGGACGAAGCGGTTGCCGTCGGGGCTGGAGCCGATGATATTGGGCGGACCGGGCAGCGGCTCCCACCGCGTCGGTTCCCCTCCCTCCTCCAGGACGTAGAGGAAGACGTCGGGGTGGTCCTGGAACCAGTGTCCCAGGGACAGGTAGAACCCGGTCGCCAGACCCAGGAAGGCCGCCAGCACCATGGCGGCGGTGCTGGCCCGGAATCTCAGGAAGGCGGCCACGAACATGCCTCCCAGGGTCCCGATGACGTAGGCGATGATCCGGGTCGTGAGATCGAAGATATTGCCCCGGGAGCCTTCGGGGATGGTGTTCAGAAAGAGGCAGAAGAGGACGGCGTAGATGCCGGCTCCCAAGGTGAAGAACCGGGCCAGCCGGAGCTGGGCCCTCTGCGAGAGCGGGTCCTTTCGGAAGCGTCCCACGAAGTCGACGGTCAGCACGGTGGCGACTCCGTGCATGCTGGAATCCAGCGCGGCCATGGCGGTGGAGAAGAGGGCGGCTACCACCAGGCCGGACAGGCCCCGCGGCAGGGTGTGGGCGATGAAGTGGGGGAAGACCTCGTCGGGCGTCCCCGGAAGCTGCGCCTTGTAGTAGGAGTAGAGGGCGATTCCGCCCAGGCCCAGGAGGAGGCCCACGCTCACGTCGGCGGCCTGGTTGGCCAGGATGGAGCGGCGGGCGGCGCGGAGCGATCCCGTGGCCAGGTAGCGCTGCACCATGAGCTGGTCCGATCCGCAGGTGGAGACCCACCAGACGAAGGCGTAGATGGCCATCCCCAGCACGCTGACCCGGACGTAGGGGTCGAGCCGGAAGAAGGGCTGCGGCTCATGGTCCGCCGCCAGGATGTCCTGCAGCCAGGTGACGGGTCCGGTCCCGGTGTCGAAGAAGATGTAGCCGATGGTGAAGAGGAGGCCGCCGAAGAGGATGATGAACTGCACCAGGTCGGTCCACATGACGGCCCGCATACCGCCGAGGACCGTGTAGACGACGGCGATGACCCCCACGCCCAGCACCACCCAGGTGAAGGGCAAGTCGGCCATCTTGGACATGGCGATGGCGGCGGTGTAGACGATCATCCCCATCATGGAGAGGCGGATGCAGAGGAACAGGGTCGACCCGAACAGGCGCGCGCCGAGACCGTATTGCTCCTCCAGGTACTCGTAGGCGCTGGTCAGCCGCTTGCGCATGAAGAAGGGGACGAGAATCAGAACCGCCACCGCCACGCTGAAGGGGACGTGCATCTGCCGGCCCCAGACCCCGATCCCGTTCTTGATGAACTCGCCCGGTTCCGAGAGATAGGCGATGGTGGAGAGCAACGATGCGTACATGCTCAGCCCCACCACGAACCAGGGCATCTTCCGCCCGGCCAGGAAGTACTCGTCGGCCGATTTCTGCCGCTTGCTGAA
>JAPOYZ010000196.1 GCA_026706325.1 Candidatus Aminicenantota bacterium | reverse complement strand
ACTCTCCGCGCCGCCTCGAAGGGGAGGCCATCCGCGACGCGATGCTTCTGGTCAGCGGACAGGTGAACTGGGAAATGGGGGGTCCCAGCTACCGTCCCTTCAGAGAAGAAAAGAAATTGGGCGCTTTCGAGATGTATACGGAGATCGACTCCAATGAACCGGCGCTCAACCGCCGCTCCGTATATCGCATGAGCGTCGTCTCGGCGCCGAGTCCGTTGCTCGATTCGTTCGATTGTCCCAATCCGAACGTGAAGACCCCCAAGCGCGTGGTCACGACGACCGCCCTGCAGGCTCTGAGCCTCATGAACAATGCCTTCGTCCTGCGGCAAGCCCGGGCGTTCGCCGGCCGCGTTGAACGGGAATCGGAGCCCGGCCGGGAACACCAGGTCCGCCGCGCCTTCCGGATCGCGCTGGGACGTTCGCCGGGACGGGAGGAGTCGAGGTGGAGCGAAGATCTGGTTGGAGAACACGGGCTGTCCAGCCTCTGCTGGGGCCTCTTCAACACCAGCGAGTTTCTGTACGTGAATTGACGGATTGCCGTATGGCCGGACTCTCAGCAATACAACGCCGATTCAGCCCGCTGTCCCGCCGCCGGTGGCTCTTCGATGCCGGAGCGGGATTCGGCTGGATGGCGCTCTCGTGGTTGACCCATCGGGAAGCGTTGGCCGCGGGTGCGGCGCGCGGGAACGCCCCAGCCTCCCGATCGAGCCAACTGCCGCACTTTACTCCCAGAGCCAAGCGCGTCGTCCAGGTGTTCGCACTCGGCGGCATGAGCCACCTCGACACGTTGGACTACAAACCCGAACTCGCCAGGCGTAACGGCACCCCTTTCAACATGACCACGTTCTTCGGAGAGGCCGGTCACCTCTACGGGAGTCCGTTCGAGTTCCGCCGGCGCGGCGAGAGTGGACTGTGGGTGAGCAGCCTGCTGCCGAATCTGGCCGACTGCGCCGACAATCTCACGCTCATTCAATCGATGGTCTCCAAGAGCGCCAACCACATGCCCGCGGTAGCCCAGATGAACACCGGTTTTCCGCTGAGCGGCTTTCCCAGCATGGGAGCCTGGATCAGCTACGGGCTGGGGACCGAGAACGAAGACCTGCCGGCGTTCGTCGTCCTGCCCGACCCCGCCGACCACCCCTGGGGAGGCGTCCTGCAGTGGGGCGCTTCTTTCTTGCCAGCTTCCCATCAGGGAACGCCTTTTCGCACGTCCGGCGACGCGCTGCATGACCTGACCACTCCCGAATCTGTCCCGCCCGCCCAGCGGCGCGCCGGGCTGAAGTGGCTGACACGCATGAACCGCGTTTACCAACAAGCGCATCCGGGCGACAGCTCGCTGGAGGCGCGTCTCAAATCGTACGAGCTGGCGGCGCGGATGCAGTTGAGCGTCCCTGAAATTGCCGATGTCGAGCGGGAAAGCGAGAGCACCCGCCGACTCTACGGCCTGGACGCGAAAGAAACCGAAGCGTTCGGCCGCCGCTGTCTGCTGGCGCGCCGCCTGCTGGAGCGCGGAGTTCGATTCGTCCAGGTTTACAACGGCGGTCCGGGAAATAGCTGGGATGCCCATGGCAGACTGGAGAAAAACCACACCAAGATGGCGCGGGAGTACGATCGTCCCGTCGCCGGCCTGCTCCGGGACCTGGATTCGCGCGGCATGCTGGAAGACACCCTCGTACTGGGAGTGACCGAATTCGGCCGGACGCCCGTCGCCCAGGGAGGCGCCCTGGGACGAGACCATCACCCCGAGTGCTTCACCTGCTGGCTGGCCGGGGCCGGTCTCAAGCGGGGGTTCATCTACGGAGCTTCAGACGATCTGGGCTACAAGCCGGCGGAGAAACCGGTCACGATTTACGACTACCACGCCACGGTCCTTCACCTGCTGGGGATCGACCACAAACGCCTCACCTACTACCACAACGGCATCGAACGCCGCCTGACCGACGTCCACGGACACGCCGTCACCGAAATAATGGCGTAGGGAGGAGCGGCGGTTTTCTTACCGCCGGGAGCGGCGGCTTTCCTGCCGCCGACTGGGGGGGTTAGTGGGGACGACAACACATCCGTTGAATCCAGAGAGATCCAAAGAGATCCCGGAATACCTTTTAAGTGGTTGTATTTCTTCAGTTTAGACCTATTCTCACCCCGTTTCGTCCTCCCCTGACGTCTCTTGATATCCCACTCCATCCCGTTTATTATGGCGTAATGATCGATGTAACTGATTCTCCCCTTTCGCCCCGGAAAACCAAGCCCAAGGGTCGTCACCCCCACAAGGCACTCTCCGCCGCATTCGTGCGCTCCGCCCCACCGGGCAAACACTGCGACGGCAACGGCCTCTACCTCTACGTCAAGCCTAACGGAGCCCGAAGCTGGATCCAACGCCTCGTCATCCGCG
>JAPOYZ010000490.1 GCA_026706325.1 Candidatus Aminicenantota bacterium | reverse complement strand
CCCCACACACCCGCCCCGCCTCCGAGTACGCCCGCAACGATCAATGCCAACATGGACATCAGGCGACTTGCGGATGGATTGCCGTCCCAATCCGCCATGAACTTTTTCGCGTTACTCATAACGTCCTCCAAAGCTGTGAAAATGGATGTTTTCATGGAATCGAACAGGGTTCTTTCTGCCGCGGCACTCCGCCGCGGGGTCACACGACCCCCGGGAGCCCCGCGATCCTGGTGGCGATCTTCAGGCTGATGGAGAACGCCTTGAAGACGCCGTTCACCACTCCGGCCAGTTCCTTGCGCTCCCGGACCTCCTGCGCCGCGGCGTCGACGCCGGCGCGGAGGCCGTCCAGTTCGTCCGCGGTGAACAACCGGTCCCACGTGAGCACGGCGCCGACGGACAGCACGAACAGCTTCGCGTCGATGTTTCCCTTCTGCTCCAGGAGATCCGAGTATCCGCGCGCATCGAGTTCGGTGTCGTGGACGAGACGGTCGTCGATGACTCTTCGCTCTTGCAGCAGGACTCTCTTGACCTCCCCGCTCTCGGCGGACCCGGCGGCGCCCGCGCTGTCGACCGCTTCCCTGACCCGCTCGATGGCAGCCAACGCGGCGCTCTCCAATCCGGCCGTCCCGGCGTCGTCTCCCTGGTCCCGCAGACCCGCGACCTCCTGCAGCAGAGAACGGGTGTCCTTGGCGATTCCCATCAGATTTCCCATGTTCAAATCCATGCCCTACTCCCCGGCCGGAACCAGTTCGATCACCCGGTCCACCACATCCAGAAATTCCCGGAATGCCTTCACGGCTTCCTCCAAGCGGTTCCGCTCTTCCTCGATGTCGGCCTCTGCCTGTTCCTGCTCGACCGAAGGCGGCCGGCGGAGGCGCCGCGCCTCGGACACGGCCAGGGCCACGCGGGAGAGGTCGATCTCGCCAACCCGCCGGGACAGCGACGTGTCGGACAGGTACCGGGTCAGTTCCACCTGTCCGATCCTCAGCCGGCTGACCAGAGAGATCAGCCGGTCGAGCTCCGCCCGGCGTCGACCGTCGATCTCCCGGAGCCGGCGGAGCTGGGCCGCGGAGACTTCGTCGGCCGCCAGATCGATCTCGGCGAGACGCATGAGGACCGCTGTGCGGAACGGCTCCTTCGCCCACGACGTCCGGAGTCGCAGGGCGAGCTCCGCATGGCGGAATTCCCGCCGCTTCAGCCGCGCTCGAGCCAGTTCCGATTCGACGGCGCCGAAATAGAACTCCATGGCTTCCTGCCAGGCCCGTTCGTCTTGCCGCAGTTTCTTTTCGATCCGGTCCAGCGCGCCGGTGATCTTTTCGGACAACCGGACGATTCCGGCGGGAGCGTCCTTGGCGGGGGTGATGGCGGGGAACAGCAAAAGGAGGGAAAGGGCGCAGAGAATCCGTGTGCGGGTCATTGTGGAGTCCCCCCGTCCTGACGCTTCAGGAGGCGTTCCAAACCGGAGCCGATCTCCCTCATTCGATCGGCGCCGGGACCGATTCCGGTCATGATGTACTCGTGGATCAGGGACTGGCTCCGGTACAGCATGTCAAGAAGGCTGCCGAGGACCTCCATCTGCTCTTCGTGTTTCGGACGCAGTTTCCGCAATGGGCCCGGCCGGCGCGCTTCCTGGACCTGAATTTGCGCGATCCTCACCGCGACAGCGGCGGAAGCCTCCAGGGGATCGGGGTCATGATTGGCCTTGACCGTCTCGACGGTGCGCTTCAAGACCCGGGCCTCCCGCCGCAATCCCACAGCGGAAGCGAATAATTCATCCGCTTGGATCTGGTAGTCGGAGACGTTCTGTTGCGCGGACAGCAACCCCTCCAACTGGGTGGCGGAGGCGTTCTTGATATAGCTTGGCTTGGCGCAGGCGGACAGGGGAAGAATCAGCACTGCGGCGATCAGCGAGCGGCGGATTTCGTGCATGGCAAAGCAAATGCGTGGCATGGGTTCTTCCTTCCCGGATTGCAGGATGACGGATTTGGCCGCGTGGTCGGCGGCCGCGATTAGAGGAGGCGATGCGCCCCGGTCCGAATTGAGTTCAGACGGGTAATTGGAAGGCGGCGACGCAGGAGCGGACGATCATTTCCCAAGACGGTAGCACGAATGGGAGGGAGAATGCTACATGTTGTGAACAACCAACCCGGACGGCCATTGGCTGCGGATGCCGGCCATCGCCGGCATCCGCAGCAAGCATGCCGCCCGTTACGCGGCGATTGGATGTTCGCGCTGCATCAGAAAACTCCAGGCCGGCGTGCGGCTCTTTCCCAGGGAACAGCACGCAGGAACCGACCCGGCAACCTGTACGGATCTCCAGGGTCCTCCCGAAGTCGGCGTACCTGTGTCGTTGTGAAACCACCGGGCGGAGTTTCCGAAATACAACTCCACTGGACTCAT
>JAPOYZ010000197.1 GCA_026706325.1 Candidatus Aminicenantota bacterium | reverse complement strand
TCCGGATCGAGAAGGTCTCGGGGGAGAATCCGTTTCTGGCCTACGGAGTGGTCAACGACGGCGGGGCTCCGGGAGAACGCAGCGGCGACGGCGCCTATGTGCCGGCCCGGGAATAGGAGGCCTGCACAAGCAAATTCCCGTTACAGACGCGGAGAAAGCGTATTGCACGGCAGGAAGGTGTTGGACGGTGCTGAAGGGATTCGGAGGGGCCGCGGGCAACAGCCGGGCGGTGCGGCGCCTGCTCCCTCCGCATCAGCCTTCGCTTAGCCCGTATTTCTCACCGGGTCGCCGGATGAAATATGGATGGGATGTATTTTCAAAGTTTCATTGGCCTGCTTATGAAGGCATGCAAGTATAGACGGCGCTGGGGGCGCCCTGGCTTGTCCTTTTCCCCTCAGCGCATCCATGCTCGTTCGACCGCGGTGAACGCTACGCTCTTCGCTCCCGAGCTCGCGCTGTGGGGAAAATTCCTGCGCCATCCTGCACTCTTTTCATGAGTTTGCACTTTTGAGAAAAGTGCAACCCCCTGGCGAGAAATACGGGCTGGTGTCCTGTCTCAGAATTACGATTACGATCTCCGATGGGAGTTTCCCGGGGAAACGGTCGGTTCAAGAAACCCTTCGCGTTTCAGCGAACAGGCCGAGCGGCAACCAAAAAACAACAGCCGGAAATCTAATATCCTGAGTTCACAATTCTCGACTCATCTGTCAATGTCGTTTCAACTCAAGAGGCCTGGATCGAGCATGAACACACCAAACACACACTTCTCACCGGATCACAGGCTGAATGATGAAAGATGGTTCATTCTCAGGGCCTCAATCTGTGCTTGCTGGCGGCTGGGGTCCGGTTCGTTTCGACGAGCTGCCTCCGTCTTCGCCCTGGCCTCCCTTGCGTCCTTCAGCCAGGCAGCGTCCGATTCGCTCAACTCAAAGCCGGCGATCACGGACAAGGGCAACGGCGATGCGCTGTTCAACATGTGGCTCGATCCGACGGAAAGCGATCCCACTGTCGAGGTCCGCTCGGAAGCCACCTACAGCGTGACCTTCCAGGGATCCTGGACCACCGCCGTCACCCCCGGCGGCGTCCAACTCGGGGCCCATTTCACGACGCTGATCGGAGGAGTGCACAACGCCGGCGTGACCTTCCTGAGGGAGGGCGGCAGGGCCAGTGCGGGGGTCGAGCTTATGGCGGAACTCGGGGGAACCAGCATACTGGCTGGTGAAGTCAGGGCTGCTCGCCCGAATGCGCTGGCCGTCCTTCTGGGAAGCGGCGATATCCGTCCCACCGGCTCCTCCACCATCGACAGGGTCACGGTCACGACCGATCATCCCCGCGTCACCCTGCTCACCATGATCGCTCCCAGTCCGGACTGGTTCGTGGGGGTATCCGGGCTGTCCCTTCTGGATGCGCAGGGGGAATGGCCGGCGTCGCTAGCGGTGAACCTTTACCCGTGGGATGCCGGGACTGAGGAGGGCACCGAGTTTTCACTATCGAACCCTGACACCTCGCCACAGGGAGTCATCACCAGCCTGCGTGGGATGGGAAAGTTCTCGAACGAGCCTATCGCGACCCTGACCTTCACCCGCCAGTCGGTCGAGACCGATGAGAGCGCACCGCCCGAACTGCTGGTGTCCACCCTGGTTTCCGGTCTGTCCATTCCCTGGGACCTTGCCTTTACGCCGGACGGCACCATGCTGTTCACCGAGAAGAGGGGTGTCCTCAGCAGCCGACGCGCCAATGGAACGGTCCGTAACGTCGACGCCGAGTTTGGGGACTTGTTCGCCGTCGGTGAGACCGGGCTGATGGGTATCGTGGTCGATCCGGACTTCGCCTCCAACCGGCGCTTCTACACCTGCCAGGGCCACCTCGGGCCCGAGGTGCAGGTGATCGGCTGGACCATCGATGCGGACTACACAGCCGCCACCCGGGTCGCCGATCCCCTGGTCGGCGGTATCCCGGCCACCAGCGGACGTCACGGCGGCTGCCGGCTGCGCTTCGGCCCGGAAGGCTATCTGTGGATCGGGACCGGCGACGCGGCTTCGGGGAGGATCCCGCAGGATCTGACCTCGCTGGGGGGCAAGGTCCTTCGCGTCGACCCCTTCACCGGCGCCGGGGCGCCGACAAATCCGTTGGCTCCGTCGCGGGTCTACACCTACGGGCACCGCAACGTGCAAGGCCTGGCCCTCCGCGCCGGCACATCTCAGATGTGGTCGGTGGAGCATGGACCGCAGAGGGACGACGAGATCAACCTGCTCGAGGCCGGCGGCAACTACGGCTGGGATCCGGTGCCCGGCTACAACGAATCGGTTCCGATGACCGACCTGGCGAAGTACCCGGACGCGGTCGAGGCCCGGTGGTCGTCGGGGTCGCCGACCCTGGCCGTCAGCGGCGGCATTTTCCTGGAAGGCAGTCACTGGG
>JAPOYZ010000255.1 GCA_026706325.1 Candidatus Aminicenantota bacterium | reverse complement strand
GTCCTCGATAGCCTGCACCCGGGCTCGATGCGGAAAGTCGAACGCCAGGACCTGGGAACCCAGTCCCAGGAACAGCAGCCAACCGAGACGTATCATCCACCCCATCGGACCCTCCCGGGAACTCATTGAGCCAGTCTTCTCCTCAGGAAATCAAGGGCGCGCGTGATGAGGCGTTGGCGTCCCGACCTGCCGGGCCGGAATCCCACCGACTCGACTCCGAATCCTTGCGCCGCGGATCCTGCGCATAGGGTGACCTGGTTGGAGTCACGACCCTCCGGTCCGGACACCAGAAGCACCCATCGATTTCCTTGGGCGCCGGCCACCGTGCGAGCCAGATCGAGCACCGCCTCATTCCCCTCGAGACCTCGTCCCGAAGTCTCTGACTCTACAGACTCCAGCAATGCCTGCAACCCCTGGTTGCTTGCGGCCACGTAGCTGCCGATCAGGACCGACGGAGCGGATGGAGCCCCGGTCAATCGAGACGAGAGGCCGCCTCCCGTCACCACCTCGGCTACGGCCAACGTCGCCTCACGATCGGCCAAGAGCTGCAAAAGGGTTTCCTCGAGCGTCGATCCGTCGACGGAATAGACATGCTTCCCGAGGTGCTCCAGCATCCGGTCCCGCAATGCCCGCAGGCGTTCTCGAATGCCGGCCAAGCCGGAGTGGCCGTAGAAGGTGAGGTCGACCCGGCCCGATTCGAACGTGGACGCAACCTTCACATCGGACGGGAGGTCGAGGTGCGCGTCGATGACGCTCTGGATACTTGACTCGCCGATTCCGACGAAACGCAAGGTAACGGATTCGATCGACGACTGGATTCCGAAACGGCGGGCCAGGAACGGAATCAGTTGCTCGCGGACCATGGGCCGGAGTTCCCGGGGCGGACCGGGCAGCGCCACGATGACGCGTTCACCATCGTCGAACACCAGTCCGACAGCGCTTCCGACCCGATTCTTCAGATAGGCGCCTCGGGACGGGACCTGAGCCTGCCGCCGGAGACTCGGACGGAATACGCGGTCTCCGTAGCGACGCCGATACTCAGCGATCACTTCCGATGATTCCTGTAAGGGGATGCCCGTGTATTTGGACAGAGTCTGGCGGGTGATGTCGTCGCCGGTGGGTCCGAGACCCCCGGTGACGATGACGATCCGGCTGCGCCGGGAGGCGTACTCAAAGGCCCGCCGCATCTCCTGCTCTTCGTCCGTGACGGTGACCGATCCCACACACCGGCCTCCGAGAGGCAGGAGCGTCCGCGCCAAAAACTGAGTGTGGGCGTCGGCGTAAGCGCCTTCGAGCAGTTCTCTACCGGTGACGACGACAACGAACTCGGTTTCCGAATCGGAACTTGGAAGGACCTCTCCCCAGACTTGGGCCAGAAGACAGATGACCGCAATCCCGGCCCCCAACCACCGCCGGCCTTCAGGAAAAAGCACGGTACGCCCCCGATCGGCTCCCGCTCCAGTCTACTACGGAGACCCCTTCCGAACCGGCGGGATCTCTTGCCGTGACCGACCCGGACTGGTATCTTCTTGCCGTGCGGGCGCCCCGCTCACCCAAGAACACCGAAAGGAGACCTCATGCCGTTTGAATTGCCGTCCCTTCCCTACGCCACTGACGCCTTGGAGCCCCATATCGACGCCACCACCATGGGGATCCACCACGGCAAACACCACGCCGCGTACATTGGGAACCTGAACAATGCCCTCTCTTCGCATCCGGAGCTGGCCGGACTGAGCTTGGACGAACTGCTGGCCGACAACTGCGCCGCGGTTCCCGAGAGCATCCGGACCGCCGTGAGGAACAACGCCGGCGGCCACGCCAATCACTCCCTGTTCTGGACGCTCATGGGACCCGGTGGCGGAGGAGAACCCGGCGGCGCCCTGGGCGACGCCATCAATTCGACGTTCGGCAGTTTCGCCCAGTTTCAACAGGCCGTCGCCGCCGCCGGCATCGGACGGTTCGGATCGGGATGGGCCTGGTTGGTGAAAAACGCGTCTGGCTCGCTGGAGGTGCTTTCCACCGCGAATCAGGACTCGCCCATCATGGCCGGGCAGGTTCCTCTGCTGGGCGTCGATGTGTGGGAACACGCCTACTATCTCCGCTATCAGAACCGGAGGCCCGACTACATCAAGGCTTGGTGGAACGTCGTGAATTGGGATGCGGTGGCGGAGCGCTTCGGCTCCTGAATTTTCGAGTCGGGATCGACTAGGAGTCTGCGCCGTAGAAATGATCGTAGCGAGAAAGTGGAGAATCGAGGACAGATTTTCACGATTTTGAGGTGCATAGTTGTTCTATTCGCCGAGAAATCGGGGAAATATGGACCGATTCGCCGCTTTCGCAGTAGATTGATTTCTGCGGCGCAGGCTCCTAGTGTAGTGTCCCGTTAGTTCGTGTATAATGATGGGCAGTTTCTCAACCGGAA
>JAPOYZ010000300.1 GCA_026706325.1 Candidatus Aminicenantota bacterium | reverse complement strand
CGTGCGGCTGACCTTCGACCCCAAGGTCGAGGACAAGATCCAGGAGATCGTCGACAGCAACTTCGAGCTCTACAGGCGGATCACCGACGACCCCGACTTCGGCCGGGCGCTCAAGAACCTCCTCTTCGACGACTACATCAAGCGGCACCGGCGAGCGGAGGAACTGCTCAAGCACCAGGAGTCGAAGACGCTGGAGTTCAAGTCGAGCCTGCGCTGGAACCTGACGGAGGATCGCAAGGACGTCAAACACATCACTCACGCGGCGCTCAAGACCATCGCCGCCTTCCTCAATACCGAGGGGGGCGACCTCCTGATCGGGGTGGACGACGACCGCCAGGTGCTCGGCATCGCCCACGACCGCCTGGAGACCGACGACAAGTTCATGCTGCACCTGGCCCAGGTGGTGCGAAACGGCCTCGGCGACCGGGCCGGCACCTGCATCGATCCCAAGACGCAGATCGTGGAGGGGAAGACCGTCTGCCTCGTGAGTTGCCAGAGAAGTCCAGAGGCTGTCTACCTACGGTGGAAGGGTCTGGAAAAAGCCGCGAAGGGCGATCTCTACGTCCGGAGCGGCCCCGGCACGGTGCGGCTGAGCGAGAAGGATGCCGGGAAGTACGTCGCCACCCGGTTCGGCTCTGAGTGAGACTTGTCTGTAAAACACCTGTGGAACTGCTGTCGGAATGTTGTCGAGAAGGTGTGTTCGACCTGTTGGAAAGCTGTGAATACGCGTTCGTTCAACTCAATCGTGTCAAACTCCTGGTTGACGCGCCCGTCCCGATACTGACAGGGCAAGTCGTGTAGAATGCAACGGTGCCCGCTCGAAGAAGACCCGCCTCCCGCAAGAAACCGTCCCCCCGCCGGCGCCGCTTTCTGGTCTGGGCCACCTGCGCCGTCCTGATCATCGCCGCGGCGGTGACCGGGTCCCTCACCGGCCTGGTCCTGACCTGGGGATTCGAACTGCCCCAGGTCTGGGAATTGCAGCAGACCAGCCCGGACGTCATCTCAGAGGTCTATTCGGCGGACGGCCGGATTCTGGGCATCTTTGCGAAGGAGAAGCGGCAGGTCGTCACCTACGACAAGATTCCGGACACGGTGAAGAACTCGATTCTGGCGGCCGAAGACTCGGACTTCTTCCAGCACGCCGGCATCGACTTCCGCCGGCTCATCTACACCGTATTCCGGAATATCGCCTACGGGGAACGAAAAGGCGCCTCCACCATCACCATGCAGTTGAGCAAACTGCTGCTGACCAGTCCGGAGGTGACGATCAAGCGCAAGATTCAGGACATGATCTTCGCCATCCAGATCGAGCGCACCATGTCCAAGGAACAGATCTTCACCCGCTACGTCAACCAGTTGTACCTGGGACACGGCAGACACGGGCTGGCGGCCGCCTCCGAGTTCTACTTCCAGAAAACCATGGACGCGCTGGAGTGGCACGAAGCGGCCCTGCTGGTGGGACTGTTTCCGAACCCCGCCAAGTATTCTCCGATCAACCATCCCGAAGCGGCCGTCAAGCGGCGCAACTGGGTCCTGGAACGGGCCTACGAGGAAGGTTTCATCGATGCGAGGACTCTGCGAACCCAGATTCAGGAGCCCTTGGCCCTGAAGACATGGACCCGGCAACAGGCGTCGGCCCCCTATTTCGTGGAATGGGTGCGCCAGTATCTGGAGAAACGGTATCCGGGAGGAGAAATCCACAGGCGCGGCCTGAAGATCTACACGACGCTGGACTACGAGTTTCAGACGGCGGCCGAAAGAGCGCTTCGCGACGGATTGAAGGCCTTCGACAAGAAGCGGCCGAGATGGCGCGGCGCCGAAGAGAACATCCTCGAGGCCGGCAAAGAGCTGGAAGGGTACTGGCGTACCGACTGGAATACGATTTTCTCCCCCGGCCAAATGGTTCATGGCCTCGTTCTTCGGTCGGACCAGCGCTCTGCGGAAGTGAAGGTCGGCAGCTACCGGGCCACGGTTCGGCCCGGCCACGTGGAATGGACCGGAAGGAAGCGGCTGGACCGCGTCCTCAAGGCGGGTGACGTTTGTGTCTTCACCCTCGAGAGCATCAATCGTGAGGAACGGACCGTCGAAGTCATGCTGGACCGCATTCCCCAGGTCCAAGGCGCGTTGATGGCCATCGAGAGCGAAACCGGCGCCATTCGAGCCATGGTCGGAGGATTCGACTTTCGATACAGCAAGTTCAATCGGGCCACCCAGGCGGAGAGGCAACCCGGTTCCGTCTTCAAGCCCTTCACATACGTTGCAGCGGTGGAAAGCGGCTACTCGCCGGAGGACACCGTGCTGGACAAACCGGTGGAGTTTCTGGACGGTCTGGGGCGCCCCTACCGTCCGGTGAACGCGGACGAGAAATTCAAGGGCCTCATCCCCATCCGCCAGGCCCTGGCGGAATCCCGGAACGTCCCCACCC
>JAPOYZ010000077.1 GCA_026706325.1 Candidatus Aminicenantota bacterium | reverse complement strand
GTGGATCGGAATCCAATTGCGCCGGCATGGACTGGAACAGACATCCTTCCACAAAAATATCGAAAAAGTCTTCGGTCGTCTCCAACTCGATGTGTTCAATTCGCCTGACCATCTCCTCAAGCCGGCGCCTGAGGGTCCGGCTGGTCAATATGAGTGTGGCTCCCTCGAGCGCGCTGTTCCCCACCTTGGCGACGCGGCCCTGGGGAAGGGGCGGGATAAACCCGATGGACATGGCGTTGTCCACGTTGACGTAGTTGGCGAACCCCCCCGCCAGATAGAGCCGCTTGAGCTGAACCGGCGAGATCCCGTACTTCCTCAAAACGATCCACTGACCCGAGTAATTGGCCGCCTTCGCCTGTGCCAGGGCGCTGATGTCGGCCCGGGACAGGAAAATCCCCCGTTCACCCGGAAGGGTAAACCGGTCCAGTCCTCCCGCAAGTACACCGAGATAGTTCATGTCCTCGACCCGGAGCAGCTCCGCCAGGAGGTCGATCAAGCCGGAGCCGCAGATCCCCTCCGCCGCGGCTCCGCCGATGGTCCTCCAGATCACCTCTCCGTTCCGGAGTTCAACCGACTCGATGGCGCCTTCGTATCCGGGCATGCCAAAGGTAATCTCACCACCCTCGAATGCGGGTCCCGCCGGGCAGGAAGCGGCCATCATCCCATGGCGGTTGCCGACCACCACTTCGGTGTTGGTTCCCACATCGACCAGCATTACCACGTCCTCTTCCTCATCCATCCCCACGGCCAGAAGGTCGGCGGCCACGTCGGCGCCGACGTGGCAACCGATCAGCGGCCCCCCGTAGACGTTAGCCGCGGGATGGACTCTCAGTCCCAGGGCCCGGGCCTGGTAATTCAGGACGGTGTCGGGTCTTTCGCCCCGTTCCATTTCCAGTTGGGTGACCGACTGGTACGGTTTTTCGCCGATGGATTGGATGTCAAGGCCGAAACACAGGTCACGCATGGCGGCGTTTCCCACGATGACCACCTCGTAGATCTGGCGCCGCGGCACCCCCGTCATTCGGCTCAACTCCCGGATCTCGTAGTTGAGCCCGGAGATCACCGAGTTATGAAGTTCCCCCCGGTAGCGTCCGCCGTCATAGGAAATCCGGCGCATGATGTCGCTTCCGCCGAATCTCTGCGGGTTTTCGAACGAGGCGGTGTGCAGGACCGCACCGTTTTCGAGATCCACCAGATTGAGGGCGATGGTCGTCGTCCCCAAGTCAACCGCAAGGCCGTAGATCCCGCCCCGGTAGGTATCGATGGTACTGCCGTCAAAAACGACATTCGCCCCTTGGAGCCGCGTCAGGGGCTCGACGGGGGCATGACGGCGGACCGTTTGGGTCAGGATCCGCGGACGTCGGCGCAGCAGGGCAAATTCGATGGTGGCGCCGGCATCCAGGACCTGGGCCTGACAGGCCAGGCGATAGCCCTCACGGAGGAACTTCTCCGCCTGGGTGGCGGCGGTCAGCGCTTCCCCGCCCCGGACGATCTGGACGATGCACTCGTGACACTCTCCGCTGCGGCGGCAGGAGGTGGGGACCCGCACTCGAAGGTCGTCGGCGTAGTCGAAAACGGTCCTGCCGGACACCAGGTCCAGCTTGTGGTCACCGTAGTGGAGGGGGGACATGGCAGCGCAATTTCCTGCGCCAGCACGACGCGGACGCGATTGCAGGATTCTCGAAAGAAAGTGGTCGTGAAATCCGGTCTGCCAATGCCTTGTGGCAACGACCGCGACGAAGGCTACACTTCCCAGGCATCCTGATAGTTCAGATCGTCACTTCCGGTGCAGAGAGGCAACCCATCCGAACCGGGACGCCGGAATTGGTTTCGGCAACCGAAACGGGCGGTGCAGCGATCCCGGGCATCCTTGTAGGGACACCGCCGTTTGGATGCGAGGTTGGCCGTTTCGCCGATCTGCCGGTAGATCTCCCATAGGCGATCCATGCTGGCTTTGAGTTTCGCCTTGTCGACAGGTCGGAAGTTCCCGGGTACGTCTGTTCGCGACACTGGCCTGCATCCGTCGGGGAGCCGCCTCAACTTAAGAATAGTCGGAGACGGCTTACTGCGGCGTTTCCCGCCCGACACCCACGAGTTCCTTGGCCTTTTCCACACAGGCAATGGCGTCCTTGCCATAGCGGTCGGCCCCCATATCGTCCGCGAACTCCTGGGTCACCGGAGCTCCACCCACCATGGTGCTGACGACATCTGTCAGACCCGCATCTTCCAAGGCCTGGATGGTCCGTCCCATGTTGGGCATGGTCGTCGTCAATAGGGCGGACATCCCGATGACCTGGGGTTCGAATTCGAACACCGCATCGACAAACTCGTCCGGCTTGGTATCGACCCCCAGATCGTGCACGCTGAAACCTGCTCCCCGGAGCATCATGATGCACAGATTCTCTCCGATATCGTGGAGGTCTCC
>JAPOYZ010000393.1 GCA_026706325.1 Candidatus Aminicenantota bacterium | reverse complement strand
GCGCGGCTGTCAAGACGCTTAGACGATCAGCAGGGGTCACGGAGACTGGGTCGAGCGCTTGGCGAATGGGACCGTCCAGGAAGGCCCGTACGTGAGAGGGAGACGGCAGGGCAAGTGGGTGTTGCGTTTCGCTTCCGGGACTGTGATGGAAGGCCCGTTCGTGGCCGGGAAGCGTCAGGGTCATTGGGTCGAGCGCTACGCGGATGGGGCCGTCCTGGAAGGCTCGTATGAGGCGGGTAAGGAGCAGGGACATTGGGTTGAGCGTCTGGCGGACGGGACCATCCAGGAAGGCCCGTATGAGGCGGGGAAACGTCACGGATGGTGGTTCAAGCGCAGGAAAGGGGTCGTGGTTGAGGAAGCGTACTTTGTGAAGGGGGAAGGGGCGTGGGGCCAAAGTTAGGCCGTTCTCCCCAACAGAGATCAATGAACCCGTGGGAGACTCCTTTTGATCGTCCGCCTCCACGATTTTCCCCATTTTTCTGGGGTTCGGAAAAACAGGGAAATGAGGTTTGAACGAGGATCGCGACGTAGGGGCACCCCTTGTGGGTGCCCTCTTACACGCGAGGGGCTGCCGACCAGGGGAGGGCGACCAAGGGTCGCCCCTACGATGGCTGCTCCCATTCTTCTCCTCCAGGTAATTTCATATACTTCGAGCCATGTCCAAGGAGGCCGCCCCGGATCATCCCGTTCATAAATTTATCTCGGCGCGCTGGAGTCCGTACGCCTTCTCGCGCCGGCTGATCCCGCGGGAAGATCTTCTGTCCATATTCGAAGCGGCGCGCTGGGCGGCATCCTCGTTCAACGAACAGCCCTGGCGCTACCTCGTCGCGAGTCGCGACCGGAAGGAGGATTTCGAGAGGATTCTGAGTTGCCTCCTCGCGGGCAACCAGGCCTGGGCCCGCGAAGTTCCGGCGCTCGCGCTCGGGTGCATAAGGACAAGCTTCACCCACAACGGCAGATACAACCGCGTCGCGCAGCATGATCTGGGACTGGCTTCCGCGAGCCTCACGTTCGAGGCGACGAGCCGGGGGATCTACGTGCATCAAATGGCCGGAATTCGCCCCGACAAGGCGCGGGAGGTGTTTTCCATCCCGGATGGGTTCGAGGCTGTAACGGCGCTGGCGCTCGGCTATCGGGCTGAAGCAGGCGCTGGAGCCCCGGGATTGCGGGCACGAGACGAAGGACCCCGCACCCGCCGCCCCCAAAGCGAGTTCGTGTTTGGCGCCGAGTGGGGAAAGCCGGGCCTCGGATCCACGGAGTAACGTGGGCAGAGGCTCCTGACGATCGTTGGCCCATCGCGACCCTTCGCGATATCGTGTCGGAATTCCTCACGCCACTCGGCGAAAGCAAGGAGAACATCCATGAAGACCCTGTCGCTGGTCCTTTCCGTCATCCTGGTCTTGTCGTCCAGTCTCCATGCCGGCCCCGGCCCGGACGCGGTTCACCTTGTATCCATTGAGGACCTGAAATCCGAGATCTCGGCGGGAAATTCCGAACGCGCCGGCAACATCCGCGAAGTTCTGACTCTGCTCCAACGTCCGGAGGTTCAGGATCTTGGCCGCCATTTCGACCTGGAGAAGATCGAAGCTGCAATCCCGGCACTCGATGACGACACCCTGGCTCGACTGGCCGATGAGAGCGCTCGGGTGAACGAGCAGTTTCGGGCGGGCGATTCGGAACCACAATGTGGATGCGACTTGAAGAGAGCCGTCGCCTTATGGACCATCTTTTGGGGCTCCATAGTGGCCATTGTCGCGATAGCTGTTTTAGGGTAATCGCAACGGTCCGACAGGCGTTTGAGTAAGTGGTTGAAAACGAGGAAAAGTCCTGACGGATTCTGATCTGAACCAGGACGTGACCTCGATTGAGCGCCCAGCCAGATTCTCTGAAAGATCGCAGGTGTCCCCCTCGAATCCTCTGCCCTGCTTCCCGTCTTCCGGACTTCCAGATGGTCCATCCCCGGCCGTGTGAACCCTGACGGCCTTTTGTTCATCGAATCAGTCAAAAGCGGTGTACTTGCGGAGTGGCTATCCAACCGTGCAAATCGGAATCCGGCCCTTGGGGTTCATGAGTTGTCGTGGCCGCAATCTCCCCGTGTGTCTGCTGTTGCTCGGCGTGGGAATGAAATCGCATACTGAGGGACGGATCCAATATGGAAGCGGGTTAATCCAACCTTATCCGTTGGCCGTCCGGGCTGAGAACGGGAGAGAGTTCCAATGACAGGCTCGATCCGCACCGTCGTTGCCTTCGTCTGGTTGAGTACCGCCGGTATCGGAGGTCTATGGTGCGAGACTCTCGCGGAACCGGGCCGGACCGGTGCGGGTCCCCGGTCTGCTCCCGAGGAAGTGCGGTGCAAGGGCCAACCCAAGGGCGCGTCCTGCTGGGTGGAGTTGGCCAACCAGCCGGGGTGGTCCGTCTGGAACCGCTACTTCGA
>JAPOYZ010000085.1 GCA_026706325.1 Candidatus Aminicenantota bacterium | reverse complement strand
CCGGTCCGCCGAATCGCCGAATCTTGCAAGACCGGTGTCGCCACCAACATCATCGCGGGCCTGGCCGTGGGGATGGAGTCGACGGCCCTCCCCATACTGACCATCGCCGGGACCATCCTGGTCGCCTACAACTTCGCCGGCCTCTACGGAATCGGGATCGCCGCCGTGGGCATGCTGGCGACGGTGGGAGTGACCATGTCGGTCGACGCCTACGGCCCCATAGCGGACAACGCCGGCGGAATCTCCGAGATGAGCGGCCTGGGCCCCGACGTCCGGAAGATCACCGACAGCCTGGATTCCCTGGGCAACACCACCGCCGCCATCGGCAAGGGTTTCGCCATCGGCTCGGCGGCGCTCACCGCTCTGGCGCTGTTTTCGGCCTATTCCCAGACCGTGGCCCAGAGCCTGCCCGGCAAACAGCTTCAATTGGATCTCATCGATCCCCGGGTGGTGGTCGGCTTCTTCATCGGGGGAACCCTCCCCTTCTTCATAGGGAACCTCACCATGTCTTCGGTGGGACGCGCGGCGTTCAAGATGGTGGAGGAGGTGCGGCGCCAGTTCCGGGAGATTCCGGGACTCATGGAGGGCGAGGCCGAGCCGGACACGACCCGGTGCATCGACATCTCCACCCGGGCCGCTCTGAAGGAAATGGTGGCTCCGGGCATCACCGCCGTGGCTGCCCCGGTCATCGTCGGTTTCGTGCTGGGACCCCATTCTCTGGGTGGCATGCTGGCCGGGTCGATGCTGGTGGGCGTGCTGCTGGCGCTCTTCATGTCCAACTCGGGAGGGGCCTGGGACAACGCCAAAAAGATGATCGAGGAGGGCATTCTGGGAGGCAAGGGCTCGGAAGCCCACAAGGCGGCGGTGGTGGGCGACACCGTGGGAGACCCGTTCAAGGACACGAGCGGTCCGTCCATGAACATCCTGGTGAAGCTCATGTCCATCGTCGCGCTGGTGATCGCGCCGTTGTTGGTGTAGCAACCCGAACCGCCCGGCCCCAGTGAACTTGGCCCCGAACTGTCAGCACAGACGGGCGCTGTGCTAAACTGAGCAACTTCCAAAACTGTGGTTTCGGCCACAGAGGATGGAGCAGTCGAATGAGGGAATACGAGGCGATTTTCATTCTGGCTCCAACGCTGGACGAGGAGCAGACCCAGGCCATCATCGAAAGCCTCCGGCAGGCCGCCGAGGAACGTGGGGCGGAGGTGGCCAACGTGGACCGGTGGGGCCGGCGGCGCTTGGCCTTTCCGGTCAAGAAACACACCGACGGCCAATACGTCATTTTCACCTTCCTGGCGGACTCCAACGTCGCGTTGCGTGAACTGGAACGCCGGGTCAGGGTCAGCGACTCCATCATCCGTTTCCTCGCCATTCGCGTCGACTTGGAACGAAAACGCGCCGAAGGCAGAAAGAGGAAAAAAGAACGACGCAAGACCGAGCCGGAGGCGCCCGCGCCGGCCCAAGGTTCCGCGTCCCGGGAAGCGAGCCATGCCTAGAAGACGCCGGTTTTGCAAATTCTGCGCCGACAAGATCGAATACATCGATTTCAAAGATGTGAGGATGCTGAATCAGTACGTGCCGGAGCGGGCCAAGATATCTCCCCGCAGGCTCAGTGGCGTCTGTGCGCCGCATCAGCGCAAGTTGAAGCGGGCCTTGAAGCGGGCTCGCCATCTGGCCCTCCTTCCCTACGTCTCGGACTGAGCTCCGCCCACTGTTTTTCCACTGAGGGGCAAGACCATGGAACTGATTCTGGTGGGAGACGTCGAGCATCTCGGGCGGCGCGGCGACGTGGTCCGCGTGGCCAATGGCTACGGACGAAACTACTTGCTGCCCAAGGGGCTGGCGCTGCTTTCGACTCCGGCCAACCGGAAGCTGGTGGAGTCGCAGAGGCTGGCCCAGGCCCGCAGGGAGGCCAAGCACAAGGCGGAAGCCGAACTCCTGGCCGAAGAATTTTCGCGCCACCACGCGGTGCTGAGCCGGCGGGCGGGAGACACGGGAGTGCTGTTCGGCTCGGTGACATCGAGGGATGTTTCCGACCTGCTCTCCGCCAACGGGATCGAAGTGGATCGCCGCAAGATCCTGCTGGAGCACCCCATCAAGAGCATCGGCAACTACCGGTTGGACATTCGCTGTCACGCCGAGGTCACGGCCCAACTCCTGGTTTCCATCGTTCCGGAGGAAGACGATCCGGTCGAGCGGCTGAAAAAGCAGGATGACGAGTCCAACCGCTTGGTGGCCGAGTTGGAGTTCCTGGTCGACGAGATGAAGGCGGCCGGAATCGAAACTCCCGACTCGGATTCCGGCTGACGGGGGACGGCCTGTACGTCCAGAGCCGCGACCATCGCGAGCGGCTCGATAATCGCCTTCGAATCCGGTCCCAAGCAGCCCGTGGCAAAAGTCGTCACGGCATTCGACCGTCCCTGCATCCCGGCGGA
>JAPOYZ010000251.1:7781-23173 GCA_026706325.1 Candidatus Aminicenantota bacterium | reverse complement strand
GGTAGATTCTCGAGACCAAGCCCCTTACCCGCGTCGTCCTCACGTTGGACGAAAGGAAGGGGATCTTTTCGACTCCGATTACGGACCCCTCGACGGGTGCCCCCTTTCCCAACAACCGCATCCCCGACGACCGGTTCGACCCGGCGGCGCTGAAGCTGCTTCCCATCTGGCCGGGGCCCAACAGCGTAGGTCCCCTGAACTTCACCAGCCCCGACTCGGTTTCGCCCACCGACAACCCCCAGATCATCGCCCGCGTGGACCTGAAGACCTCGGACGTCAGCCGCTGGAGCGGCCGCTTCGTCTGGGACTCGCGGCCCTTTTTTTCGGCTCGGCGCGTCAGCATCTTCTCCTCCCGCAGTCCCCTGGCCACCTACGGACAGTCCATCTCCTACCGGCGGAACCTGGGGTCCAGGGACGTGAACGTGGCGAGCGTTCACCTCTTCCGGCGTCCTTACGAGGCGTCTCCCGCCCATCCCCTCCCCGACCTCGCCGGGAGCCTGGGCTTTGGCCGGTTGTTCCGGGCCGAGGTGGACCGTCATGGAATTCCCAGGACGCGGCTCACGGGATTCGTCGGCATTGGAGACCTGACCCTCGCCGGCAGGACGGCCCTGGGCAACTGGCAGGTCAAGGATGACCTGGTGCTCCCGCGTGGCGACCACACCTTGAAGCTGGGTTTCGAGTACCGCCAACATTTCAACCAGTATGGCCAACACCGGCGGTCCGAGTTCGATTTCTACAACCGATACACGGGAAACGCCTGGGGCGACTTCCTGCTGGGATATCTGGCCCAGAGCCAACTTGGCGGAGAGTTCAATCGGGGGCGTTTCCACCAGAACAGTATCTATGCCTACATTTCCGACGAGTGGAGGGTCACTCCGGGATTGGACCTGAACCTGGGGCTCCGGTACGAGCTCCGGCTGCCCTGGGTCGACCTGCGGGGCTTCATGTCCAACTTCGACCCCGGCACGGGACGGCTGCACCCGCCGCTGCAGGACCTGGATCTGGCGCCTGGGGAGACGGGCCGTTTCCAACCACGGACGCCCCTCATCCAGTGGGGCCGCCTGGCGGGAATCCAGCCCCGCCTGGGATTGGCGCTGCGGCTCGGGAGCCGCACGGTTCTTCACACCGGAGCCGGCCTCTATTCCAACGAACCCGACGTGGGAATGATCTCCAGACTTGGAAGAAACCCCAGGCCCGGCGCCCAGAGACTGATCTTCAAGTCCGATCTGGCGACGCCGACCCTGTCGCTCTCCAATCCCTTTCCCCGCGGAGACAGGGACGCGGCCGTCCCGGATCACTACGGCGTCGAGACTCCCCTGCCCCTGGCGACAACCCAGGCGTGGGGACTGAGCCTGCAGCACCGCCTCTTCCGGGAACTTTTCGTCAACACCGGATACCACGGCTCCCACACCGTCCACCGGCTGGAGACGATCTCCCTCAACGACGCCGAGCCGGGACCGGGCGACCGGCAACAGCGCAGGCCCTATCCCCACTTGCAGACCGTGCAGATGCCTCAGGCCGACGGCGGCGCCTGGTATCACGGATTGCAGGTTCAGTTGGAGAAAGCTCCAGGCAACCACGGCCTCTCCCTGCTGGCCTCGTTCAGTTGGTCGCGGCTGATCGAGATCGGCGCCAGCGACATGGGTTCGCATTATTTCCCTCTCTTTCGGTCCCGGAACGTGCCCCTGGAGGCCACTCGGGGGCTGGCCGACTTCCACGTCCCCCGCAGGCTCCTGCTGAGCCTGGGCTACGACCTCCCCTTCGGGTCCGGTGATGTGGAATCCGGCAACGGGTGGATCGCCGGCCTGATCCGCAACTGGTCGCTCCGGCTGATCTCCAGCGCTCAGGACGGTCCCTGGATCACCGTTCATCTGCCGGGAGATCCGTTGGACGTGGGTTCGGTGGCCTCGCAATGGCCCGACCGGGTCAGCGACGCCAACCTTCCCCAGAGTCAGCGGGTCCCGACCCGGTGGTTTGACACCGAGGCCTTCCGCTTGCCCCCGGCCTTCCAGTATGGAAACGCGGGAAGGTCCACCGTGGAAGGTCCCGGGCTCATCAATCTGGACGTCTCGCTGAGGCGCACGTTCAGGTTCGAAGGCGAGCGCCGTTTCGAGCTGCGGCTCGAAGCCTTCAACGCCGCCAACCGGGCCAATTTCTCCGTCAGGCGCGGCGACCCGTTAACGGAGTTCGGCACCACCGGCTTCGGAAGCATTGGCCGCGCACTCCCGGGCCGCCAGATTCAACTGGGATTCAAGGCCTACTTTTGATCGCTGAAAGCAGTCGCAAAACGTTATTGGCAAGTGCGGATGGAAGTCTTGCCTCTCAAATGCTTTGGGAGGCATTCCTCCGAGCCGGCAAGGGCGGGCCCAGCCACGGGCAATCGGCACCGGACGAGCGTTTTCCTTCGGCCGGACTGACAGGCCATTGAGTCTCACCCCGTCCACGGGCAGAATGGAATCATATTGATCGATCTGGACCTGTTCGTCATCGGCACCGGACCCGCAGGTCAAAGGGCCGCCATCCAGGCGGCCAAGCTGGGCAAGAGAGTCGGAATCTGCGACCGGCGCGAGGTGGTGGGCGGGGTCTGTGTGAACACCGGAACCATCCCCTCCAAGACCTTCCGTGAAGCTCTCCTCTACCTGACGGGTTACCGGCAGCGGCCCGTCTACGGAGAATCGTACACGCTCAAAGAAAACCTGAAGATGCAGGATCTTCTTTTCCGTTGCCAGCACGTCATCCAGCAGCAGATTCACGTGATCCGGCAACAGATGCGGCGCAACGGGGTGATGCTCCTTTCGGGCACCGCGTCATTCAGGAGCCCATACGAAGTGGAAGTCCGCGGCCACCGGAAGGTGACGCGGGTCCGTTCGAAGTATTTCGTCATCGCCACCGGCAGCGAGCCGGCCGCTCCCGCGGACGTGGAGGTGGACGGAGCTACCGTGATCACGGCCGACGAGGTCCTGAACATGGAGTCCCTGCCACGGTCCATGACGGTGGTGGGGGCGGGTGTGATCGGTCTGGAGTACGCCTCCATGTTCGGCGCGCTCGACACCGAAGTCACCATCATCGACAAGAGCCGACGGCCTCTGGAGTTCGTCGACTCGGAAATCATCGACTCCCTGCTGTATCAGATGCGGAACAACAACTGCATCTTCCGGCTGGGGGAGGAGGTCGAGTCGATCCACGTGAGGAACGGCTGCGCCGAGGCCCGGCTCAAGTCCGGGAAACGGGTACTTTCCGAGGTCCTGTTCTATTCCATCGGCCGGGTCGGCGCCACGGCATCCCTGAATCTGAAGGCCGCTGGCCTGGAGAGCGACCACCGGGGACGCATCCCGGTCGGTGTCACGTTTCAGACCCGGCAGCGTCACATCTACGCCGTTGGTGACGTCATCGGCTTTCCGGCTCTCGCCTCCACCTCCATGGAGCAGGGACGCATGGCGGCCTGCCATGCGTTCCATGTGCCCTGCGAATCGATCCCGGAACTTTTTCCCTATGGGATCTATTCGATTCCGGAGATGTCGATGGTTGGAAGCACCGAGGAAGAGCTGACCTGGAACAAGATTCCCTACGAAGTGGGCACCGCCCGTTACCGGGAGATCGCGAGAGGGGTCATCCTGGGAGACGATTCGGGTCTGCTCAAGATCCTCTTTCACCGGGACACTCGGAAGATCCTGGGGGTGCATATCATCGGAACCGGCGCCGCGGAACTGATCCACATCGGCCAGGCCGTCCTTGCCCTCGGCGGGACCATCGACTACTTCGTCGATACGGTGTTCAACTATCCGACCTTTGCCGAGTGCTACAAGGTGGCGGGACTGGACGGCTTCAACAAGGTCGGTCCTTCGGAGACGCCGCCGTTTGGCCAGGAGCCGTGAGTCGTCTTCTCCTGCTGACATCCGTCCTCCTGCTTCTCGCCGCCGCATGGTCCTGCGGAGAACTGCATCTCGAGGGACGCTCCGACGAGGAACTGGTCGCTCTGCTTTCCCATGAACAGTGGCGGACCCGCGAGGAGGCCCGGCAGCAGATCGTCGCCCGGGGACCGGACCGGGTGGTTGGGCTTCTACTGGAGGAATGGGAAAGTACGGGGGATCCCCTGGTTCGGGACCGGATCGCCTTCATCCTCCATCCCTGGGGCGCTTTCGCCGTCGGCGACCGTGCGGTGCCGGTTCTGGCGGCGCTCGTCGCCTTCAACCGCCACTTGAGAGAAGCGCTCCCGAAGATCCGCTCCGCACCGGAGCCGGACCTTCAGAAGATCTCCGAGGGAATCGTCCGCCATTTCGGAACCCTGATGGAGGCCCTGAGAATGGAGATCGACGGGGAGCTGGTGCGATATCGGGACAATCTCGTCTCTTCGGTCATTCACCTCCGGCTGGTCCTGAAGCGGGGAGACCGGGCACGGGCCATCGGCGCCGTCGCTGAGATGAGCCGGAAGATCGCCGCACGGGTCGAGGCCCACGGCGACCTGGACCGGGACGGACTGCCCACCGCCTGGGAGTTGGAGCACGATCTGGACCCACTGCTGGACGATTCGCAATTCGACCCCGACGGCGACGGCCGGTCGAACCTGGAGGAGTACCGGCAGAATCGGGATCCTGGGGTTTCGGATTAACCGGAAAAAAACGGCCACGACGGCAACTCGCGCAACCGCCTCTCAGACTCCGAATTTGACAGTTTCAAGGACAACTACTCAGCCCGCCCAACGCCTTCGACCACGGCGGCCGCGCCGAGGTCGGCGTCCAGTGTTGCGAGAGGCAAACCCTGCCGACGGGCTAACTCCAAATAAACAGCGTCGTAAAAGGACAAGCGGTGAAATCTGGAGAGTCTTAACGCAGCGTCGAAGTCCGGTTCCAAATCAGTCCGAACCGGCAACGTTCCAAGGTCGATCAACCGCTCATCAACTTCATCCGGACGAATACGGCCCCGTCGCTCACCCACGATTAGAGCGTTGCGAACCTCAAGGTGCCAATGTTGCGGGACCACAGCTTCCCATTCCCGGAGTCTTTTCAGTAGGGAGTTTGCGCTTGGCGCTGACTCGTCGTCGAACAGCCATGCAGCCGCAATCGACGCATCTAGAACAAAATCGCTCAAAACCGATGTCCTTCATGGCGTGCGGCGAGGATCTCCTCTGTGGACATGTTGATCTTCCTCCACTTGCGCCGTCGTTCTCTGAAACGCTCCACCGCCGCCCTTCGTCGGGCGAGATCGTTTTCTTGAGCTGGAACCAGGTGTGCAACGGGCTGTCCGTGACGGGTGATTACTACCCTCTCCCCGCGTTCGACCGTCCGAAGCAACTCAGCCAGCTTCGCTTTAGCCTCGGTTGCCTGTATTTCACGCATGTCTTCAAACTCCAACCGGTTATTCTAACCGGATTTATTCTACCATGGCGTGAAATTGAATGAAGAAGCCAACAGGCACGTGGGGTCGAGCCTCCTATTTTCGCCAGCGAAAGCAACGCAGTACTTGTTTTTGGATTTTATGGAAACGCACACACGCGACTGAGATGCTGTTCGGGATCTTCGCTTTGGATCGCTACGGCCGAGCCTTTTCCTGGGGTTCTTCCGCAAAAAGGACGAAATCTCTGTGGGTCTGATTTCCGTCGTCTCCGTTCTCTTCGAACACGAAGCAAATCTCTTTTTCATCCGGACGGATCGACCTGTAGGTCCTCAACGTCGCCTTCCAATTGCGCCGCTCGTACTCATATTGGGCCTGTCCCGTCTCGCTGTAGTGGCGTTCCTCATCGGTCCCGATGGGAACCGCCGTAGAGCGTAGAAAAAGAGTTCCCAGCACCGGGACGACCCAGTTCTCAGCGCCCTCCCTTTCGTGGGGACGCCCAGTGACGGTAGCAACCTGCCGGTCCCCCTGGAGGAACGCCAGCGAATACAGCCCGTTCTCAATCCGCAACCGGAGGTCGTAGTTCCCCTTTTTGAGCACTGTCCCTTTCGCGGTGTAGAGATTTCCGGGGAGGTGAAGCTGGGTGACGTAGGAAGCCGCTTCCTGGCCGGGCAGGATCGAGGTGAACAGTGACGCCAACAGCAGCAGTACCGGAATTCCTGCCCACATCGCGATAGAGCCGTTTCTCCCCTTCGGCACGTCGAACCTTGGCCGTCAGGCCCGGATGAGCCGCTCGGACAGGTCGTTGTACCCGCCGACATCGGTCAGCCGCATGTCGCGGCCCTGGGTGAGATAGGTCAGCTTGGTATGGTCCAGTCCCAGCAGCGACAGCATGGTGGCGTGCAGGTCATGCACGTGGACCCGGTCCTCGATGGCCCGGCAGCCAAGCTCGTCGGTGGCGCCGATGACCTTTCCGCCCCGGATGCCCCCTCCCGCCATCCAGCAACTGAAGCCGTGGGGGTTGTGGTCCCGGCCGCCGTCGCCCTGGACCACCGGGGTCCGCCCGAACTCTCCGATCCAGACCACCAGGGTGCTCTCCAGCAGTCCCCGCAGCTTGAGGTCCGTCAACAGTCCCGCGATGGGCTGGTCGATGGCGCGAGCGTTGCCGACGTGGTTCTCGTCGCACTGGGCGTGCCCGTCCCAGTTCCCCTTGTAGAGCTGGACAAATCGAACGCCGCGCTCCACCATGCGCCGCGCCAGCAGGCAAACCCGGCCGAACTTGGCGGTCCGTTCCTGGTCCAGGCCGTACATTCTCCGGACCGATTCGGGCTCGCCGGCCAGGTCGGTCAGTTCCGGCGCCGCCGCCTGCATGCGGAAGGCCAGCTCGTAGTTCGCGATGCGGGCGGCCAGACGGCTGTCGTCCCGCCGCGTTTCGAAGTGCCGGCGGTTCCACGACTGGAGCTGCTCCAGCATACGGGTCTGGGCGCCGTGGCTGACGTCAGGCGGCGGATCCAGGTTCTCGAACGCCGTGCCCTCGTGCCGGGCGCGAGTGGCCTGGTACACGGCGGGGAGGAACCCCGAGCCGTGCAGGGACTCGTCGCTTGCGGTCACGTTCCCCTCGGACATGGCGACGAAGCCGGGGAAGTTCTCGCTCTCGCTTCCCAGCCCGTAGACGATCCAGGAACCGAGCGTCGGATGGCCCAGGCGCACCGAACCGCTGAAGAGCAGATTGATGGCGGGCCCGTGGATGAGGGAGTCGTGATAGCAGGAGCGGATGACTGCCAGTTCATCGGCGCATCGGCCCAGGTTCTCGAATAAATCTGAGATTTCGATGCCCGACTCCCCGTATCTGGTGAACTTGCGGGGGGAGGCCATCAGCTTCGCTTCATGGGCCTTGACGAACTGCAGACTCAAGTCTTCGGGACGGAAGCTGGGCGGCAGGAGCTGGCCGTCGAGACCGGCCAGCGCCGGCTTGGGATCGAACGTGTCGATATGGGAGGGGCCCCCCTTCATGAACATGAAAATGACGTTCCTGGCCTTGCCCGGAAAGTGGGGTGTCGTGGGCGCGAGCGGATTGTCGACTCCCCCGGACTTCCGGGCGGCGGCGAACGCGGCCTCTTCCTCGCCCAAACAGCCCAGGGCCACGGCTCCAAAGCCGAATCCGGACCGGGCCAGGAACTCCCGCCGGGAATGGACCGGTTCGTTCAGGTGACAGGATTGGAAATCCAACATGACGATACGTCAATAAAATGAGAATGCATCAATATTTCGTGCGGCCTGTTAATCAATATATACGAACTCGTTCAAATTGAATATGGTCAGACACAGTTGCGTCAAGGCCGCCGCCCGGGCATTGCCGATGGACGAGAGTTCGTCCCGGACCTCCATATCGTTCTTCGCGGCGGAATCCTCCCCGGACAGCGCATCCAGCAGGTCGAGGGCTTCACGCTTTTCCTTCGCCGAGGGAAGACGGCTCAGTGTGATCCGCCAGGCGTTCTCCACCCAGGCGGACGGATCGTCTCCATGGCCGGCCACCAGGCGCCCGGCCAGATTTCGCGCCTGCTGCAGACCGGTCCTGTGGTTGAGAAACCAGAGGGCCTGGGGCGCCACCGTGGTCACCTGGCGGCGAGGACAACTGAGAGAGGAGTCGGGACGGTCGAAGGTCCGGAACATGGGAAACGTGAAGCTTCTGCGCGACAGGATGTAGATCCCCCGGCGCGTGTGCTCGGCCGGGTCGGCAGAGACCGGCCAGAGGAAAGGCGCCGGCAACACGTCCAGCTCCTCGGCGGTCAAGGGAGGCACCGCGGGACGTCCGCCCATTTTCAGGTTCAGCGTCCCCGCCACCGAGTGCAGGGTGTCCCACATGGCTTCCGCCTCCAGCCGGCGGCGGTTCATGCGCCAGAGATTGCGGTTGCGGGGGTCCAGTTCGCCGTTTCGAGGATTGGAGTAGCGGCTGGCCATCCGGTAGGTGCCGGAGGACATGATCAACCGGTGCATCGACTTGATGTCCCAGCCCCGGGCTACGAACTCCAGGGCCAGCCAGTCCAGCAGTTCCGGATGCGTGGGAGGGTCCCCCTGGGCGCCGTAGTCGTTGGAAGTGCGGACGATTCCCTGCCCGAAGTGCCATTGCCAGAGCCGGTTGACCATCACCCTTGCCGTGAGAGGATGATCGGAACGGCTCAGCCAGAGGGCCAGTTGCCGTCGCGTCCGCGAAGTGGCGTTACCGGTGGATGCCGGATCCCATCCGTCCCATTCCCCCAGGTAGTCGAAGACGGCCGGGACGCCGGGAGTCGCCCGTTCCAGCCGCCGGCCGAGTTCACCCCGGTCCAGGACATGCACTTCGGGGATCAGCTCCGGTTCCCGGTGACCGAGAACGGAAGCCTTGGGCACGTCGTAGAGACCGTCGAAGTGCACCAAATGGGACGCGTCCGCGTCCGGGAGGAGCACCACCAGCTTTCCTATTTCCTCCAGAAGCCGCCGCTTCTCCTCCTTCTCGTCGGGGGCCATCCGATCTTCCCAATCCCGGCCCAAGGCTTTCAGCGCCTCGGCCAACGGCGCGGCGAGCTTCTCCTGCTGTGGAGTCTTCTTCTCGTCCGGGATCTCGTGGGCCGACACCACCTCCGGCGGGAACTCCGATTTGGCGACCGCGATCATCCGTTTCCTGACGCCGTCCAGGTAAAGGTTGTAGGTCCTCCGGGCTTCGTCCACGGCGATCATCCGGGGATAGGTTTCGTTCCGGTGGAACCTGGACATCCGGGTCACAACCGGAATCTCCACCGCATCGCTGGGGGCAAAAATGGCCTGCAGGCGAAAGTAGTCCCGCTGCGAGACGGGATCGAACTTGTGGTCGTGGCACCGGGCGCAGGCCAACGTCAGTCCCATGAAGACCGCGCCCGTGGTGTCGACCCAGTCGGTCATCCTCTCGTAGGCGAGCTTGGGCGCATCGAGCAGGGACTCGACGATCTCCGGGCCGAAGGTGTAGAGGCCGGTGCCGATCCGGGCTTCCAGATGCTCCAGCTTCTCGGGGGTGATGCCGTAGTAGTGGCCGTGAAGTTCCAGATCGTCGGGCCACAGCTCGTCCCCGGCGATCTGCTCCTGCAGGAACCGGTCGTAGGGTTTGTTCTCGTTCAACGACTTGATGACGTAGTCGCGGTATCGCCACGAGTTGGGGAAATACTCGTCGGTCTCGTAGCCCCCGCTGTCGGCGTAGCGCACCAGGTCCAGCCAGTGCCGGGCCCAGCGCTCGCCGTAGCGGGGGGAGTCGAGCAGGTCGCGGATGAGCTTGTCGTAGGCGTTGGGAGAGGAGTCCTGCAAGAAGCGGTCCACCTGCTCGGGAGTGGGCGGCAGGCCGGTGAGGTCGAACGAGGCTCTGCGGATGAGGGTCCGCTTGTCCGCCTCCGGAGCCGGCTCCAAGCCTTGGCGTTCAAGCTTCTCCAGGATGAAGGCGTCGATGGGATTTCTCACGCGGTCCCGGTTCTCGACCGCGGGGACGGCGGGCCGCCGGGGTCGCCGGAGCGACCACCAAGTTGGCTCGGAGGAGGAGGCGGTTGCGGCCGTCGAGTCCCAGGGAGCGCCTCCGTCGATCCAGTCCCGCAAGACATCCAGGTCATGAGCGGAAAGCGGTGGTTTCCCCGGGGGCATCTTCAACTCCCCGGCGTGAGAGGCCGCCAGGAAGAGACGGCTCTCTTCCGCGTTTCCAGGGACCAGGGCCGGACCCTTCCCGCCGCCCTCCAGCATCGTCTCACGATGCCGCAAGTCCAAGCCGGACATCTGCTGCTCCCCGTGGCAGGAAACACAGTTGCTCTGCAGGATTCTCCTGGCCGTTTCCTGGAGCGGGGAGGTCGACTGCGCCAAGACCGCCGATAATGCCAGGAATAGAATGAGAATCGATGTCAAAGGACTGGTCAACACTGCCGAACCCGTACCTGTGTTCCGATTCAAAGAAGAAACCGGGCTGCGTGGATTTGAATCTGGTGATGCCGAGGTGCAAGCCAGGTATATTGCGGGAACGACCTGAGGCAGGGGGTCGTAGCGGAGGGATTGATCATGTCGGTCTCACCTGTTCCCCAACTGGACCCAGACGATTCCGTCGACGTGCTCAAAGTGCCGGTCGGCCGAAATCAGATCGGCTCCGGTCTCCATCGCGTGCGCCGCGACCCAGATATCGTTGGTCGGTATCGGTTTTCCCTTCGCCCTAAGCGTCTGGGCAATTCTAGAATAGCGATCCGCGGTCACTAAGCCTACGGGTACGAGAGATACGTACGGACTGCCGAGGAAAGAGCGGAGTTCCGCCATGCTTCGCTCAAAGCGTGATCCCCACCGGAATCCGTACACGAGTTCGCCAACCACCACCGCCGAAAGGAGTATCTCCTCGGCGCTACGTACAAGCTCCGCGACCCGGTCATGGCCCCGCATCAGTTGAGAATAGGCGCTGGAATCCAAAAGAATTCTCATTCCCAGACCGATTCGTCGATTTTCTCGAACTCCTCAAGTGCGGCATCCATCTCATCCGCCTCGGCCGTTGTCCAAGTCCCGATGAGATGATCCAGTGAAGACCCCACCCTGTCTGCATCTCCCGAATCTTTCCTTAGGCCGGCGCCCTTCCGGAGCAGCTTCAATACAGTCTGATTCAGAGACTTACCTTCTCGTATTGCGAGTCTGCGGATCCTTTCCGCCAAGTCGTCTCCGAAACCTCGGACCGTGAGTTGCTCCATATCGCATCACCTCTTATGACTCACTTTCTGAGTCATTATGACTCATTTTTCGGCCCATCGTCGACCATCAAGGGGGACAGGCGACCGCTTACCATTGGTGATTCCGGTTTCACGGCATCGGATTGCCGGTGACGGCCCGGAGTGTTTGATCAAACGTCACGGACCGCCGGTGCCGCCTCTCCGCGAATCGTTGATGACCTCACTGTGCTCCTCCCAGTCCGGTTCCACCTTGGGACCTTTCAAGGCGTCGCACTCACGGAAGAAACGTTGCAGGGCCTCCGCCGATTCGAAGGGTAAGGAACCCCGTTTTTGAGCGACGCGCCGGCGCGCAGCGGCGATCAGCCAAGCGCTCAACGACATGCCCTCTATTCGCGCCTGTTGGACGAATCGGGCGTGGTCATCATCGGGGATCAGGAGTTGAACTCGGGCCATGGCACCAATCTACAGCAGTCACAGGGACGTTTATGAAATATACACCTTCTGGTTCTGCCACGAGCGTCCGGCCAAGCTGCAATCGCCGACAGTCTGGAACCGGCGAATTCCCCATCGCTATCCGTCAAAACGGTCCGATTTGCCGAGTCGACATCGTTCTATGGTCCCGGGTTCGTCAGAACAACTTGCTGAGGGCGTCTTCAGGGCTGATCGCCGGGATCGGCGAGCGCCGGAAGTGCTTCATGTTCCTCGTCACGATGTACCGAGCCCCGCAGGCATCCGCGGCGGCGACTTGCATGGCTGCCTCAAAGTCTGTCATGGGAAGTGCGGCCGCGTAGCGAACGGCTTCAGTACCCGTTTCCGCGACCTCTACGAAGCGGGTCAGTTCCAGGATGAAGTCCCGCACCGTTACCTCTCCACGCGAGGGAGCCACCATGTAGTAGAAGTTCGAAACCGAATGCCATGCGATAAACGCTTTCCGATAGCCATGCTGCAGCCGGTCGAGGATCTCCGAGGCCCGGTCTGAATGGGGACGCCTGTCGAGAGCGACGTCGATGAGGACATCGGTGTCGAGGAGCATCAGAGATACTTCCTGGCCAGCTTGCCGTAGCGCGAGCCGTCACGGTTTGCCGCCTGAAAACTACCGCGCCACCGCGAGGAGAAGGAGGGTGCGTCCTCCCCTGCCATATCTCTGAGCGATTGTTCAATGAGCGACGACAGCGACACCCGGCGGGACCGCGCGTAGCGCTTGGCCCTGGGGATCAGCTCGGCATCCACCGTGATCGTCAGCTTTTTTTTCATCTTCTGATCGTTGCCCTTCGCTGGAAACAATGATACGTATGTCATCCACCAGTATACGTATTCATCTCTTTTCGTTCAAAGTTTGACGAACCCGCGCCTTACCCAATCGCCGGCAAATCTGACGTACACGGTGACTGGGGCTTGACCAGCTACTCCTAATAACGAAGATTACGTAGAAAGGACGATCCAGTGTTCTCTATCAAGATAACCACCGTCGGCTCCTCCTCCGGCATCATTCTGACCAAGGCGGCAATGGCACGGCTCAGGGTGAAGAAGGGAGACATTCTCTATCTCACTGAAGCCCCGGACGGGACTTGGCGAATGACACCTTACAACCCCGAATTCGCCCGCCAGATGACACTGGCCGAAGAGATCATGCATGACGACCGTGGGGTTCTGAGGGCGCTGGCAAGTGATTCCGACTGATGTTCTTACCTGGGACGGCCCGGGCGGTCGGATGGCCGGATCGCCGGAATCCGGTCAAGACTTCCACCCTCATTTGGTTTAGACTACGCGCCAATGTGCGGGATCGTCGGGTACCTGAACCGTAGCGGCAGCGGGTCTTCCGCTCCCATCGGGTCGATCCTCCTGGGGATGCTCAAGAGCCTCGACTGCCGGGGTCCCGACTCGGCCGGCGTCGCCATCTTCGGTCCGACCCGGACGCCGAACCTCAAGCTCCGGATCAAGTTGAACGGTGACACGAACCTGGCCGATTCGGCGGATCGGGTCCGCGCCATCGTTTCGGAGCGGATTCCGGTTCTCGAATCCGCCACCGTCCAGGAATATCTCCAACTGTTGGTGGGACCGGTGCAAGACCCCGAGTCCCTGTTGCCACCGCTGGAAAAGGACCTGGACGACTTCGAGTTGGTCAGCGGGGGCCGCCAACTGGAGATCGTCAAGCAGGTCGGGTCGCCCACTCATCTGGACAGCGGTTACGGAATCTCCCAACTGACCGGGACCCACGGCATCGGCCACACCCGCCTCTCCACCGAGAGCCGCGTCGACCTGAGCCACTCGCAGCCCTTCGGCGTCCACGGGGTGGCCGACCTGGCCACGGTCCACAACGGACACATCACCAACTACCACAAGCTGCGGGGCCTCTACGAACAGATGGGCGTCCGCTTCTTCACCGAGAACGACTCGGAGGTCATCGGCGTCTACCTGGCCCACCAGATGTCGCTGGGCCGCACCTTCCGGGAGGCGCTGGAGTCCTCGCTGGACGACTTCGACGGTTCCTTCTCCTACCTGGCCGCCTCCGGCAACGAGTTGGCCTACGCCAAGGACCGGTTCGGATTCAAGCCCCTGCTGGTGGCCGAGTCGGAAGAATGGGTCGCCATCGCCACCGAGGAGATCGCCCTCCGGTCCACTCTGACCGGGGACTTCGACGCCCTGGAGCCCGGGGTGAGCCAGGTCGGCACCTGGTCTCTGTCCGAGCCGGCCGCGGAGGCGGTGTGATGGGGTCCGAGGTATTGGCCGGCGACCGGAGCTCCCGGGAGATCAACCAACGGATCAAGGACCTGATCCGGTCGGGGGAGACGCAGATCCGGGTCCTTCAGACCCAAGCGCAGCACAATCTGGCGGTGGGGATTCTTTCGCGGGTCTCCATCTCCTTCGAAGGCAGCGTGGGCTACTACTGCGGCGGCCTCATGGACGGACCCGAAGTGGAGATCCTGGGCAGCGCGGGATGGGGTCTCGGAGAGTCCATGGCTTCGGGCACCATCCAGGTCGAGGGAAACGCCGGCAACGGGTGCGGCGCCTCCATACGCGGGGGGACTCTCGTGGTCCGCGGAAGCACGGCGGCCCGTGCGGGAATCAGCATGAAGGGGGGGCTCCTCATCATCGGCGGCAGTTGCGGCTACATGACCGGATTCATGAGCCAGAAGGGGACGGTCATCGTCTGCGGGAACGCCGGCCCCGGCCTGGGCGATTCCATGTACGAGGGCCGGATCTTCGTCGGAGGCGAGATCCAGGAGTTGGGCAACGACGCCGTGGTGGAAGAGCCGGACCCGGAGGACTGGGACTTCCTGAACCGGAATCTGGAGCCCCGGGGCTTCCCGGTTCCCTCCTCCTTCAAGAAGGTCGTCGCCGGCCGGCGCCTCTGGAACTTCAACCGCAAGGAGCGGGATCTCTGGAAGGAGGTCTTGTGACGGAACCGAGAGCGACCCGGCAAAGCGGAATCTACAGCCCCGACGTGATCGAGGACATCCAGACCAAGGCGGAGCTGGGCCGCTACCGGATCCGCGGTTTCGGGACCTTGAGAACCCGGCCCCTGCCCTCCCTGGACGACCTGGTGTTCATCCCCTGCACCCTGACCCGGATCCCGTTGGAGGGGTACCGGGAGAAGTGCAGCACGCGCACCGTCCTGGGGACGCGCCACGCCAAGAAGCCCATCGTCCTGGACACTCCCGTCATGGTGACGGGGATGAGCTACGGCGCCCTCTCCTACAACGCCAAGGTGGCTCTGGCCCAGGGAGCCTCCCGGGTCGGCTCCTCCACCACCACCGGCGACGGAGGCATGCTTCCGGCGGAACGTGAGCACTCCGATGTCCTGATCTACGAGGTCCTCCCCAGCCGCTACGGCATCGACGTCCACCACATGAAGATGGCCGACGGCATCGAGCTGACCATCGGACAGGGCGCCAAGCCGGGCACCGGCGGAATGCTGCTCGGCTCCAAGGTCTCCAGCGAGATTGCCGGCATGCGGGACCTTCCCGACGGAGTGGATCAACGCAGTCCCTGCCGTCACCCCGACTTCCTGGGTCCCGACGACATGATCATCAAGATCGAGGAGTTGCGGGAGGCTACCGACTGGCAGGTGCCCATCTTCGTCAAGATGGGGGCCACCCGGGTCTACGACGACGTCAAGCTGGCGGCCAAGGCGGGCGCGGACGTGGTGGTGGTCGACGGCATGGAGGGAGGCACCGGCGCCTCGCCCGACATGCTCATGGACCACACCGGCATCCCCACGCTGGCCGCCGTCTGCGAGGCCCGCGCCGCCCTGGAGGACCTGGGCCTCTTCGGCGAGGTGCAACTGATCATGGCGGGGGGCATCCGTAGCGGCACCGACGTGGCCAAGGCCCTGGCGCTGGGCGCCGACGCCATCTACAGGGGGAC
>JAPOYZ010000251.1:0-7747 GCA_026706325.1 Candidatus Aminicenantota bacterium | reverse complement strand
CAAGGCCCTGGCTCTGGGCGCCGACGCCATCTACATGGGGACCGCCTTTCTCATCGCCCTCAACTGCAACAAGCCGGTTTACGTGGAGGATTACCACAAGCTGGGGACCGAGCCCTACGCGTGCCACCACTGCCACACCGGACTCTGCCCCGTGGGGATCACCACGCAGGACCCGGACCTCATGGCCCGTCTGCCCATCGACGAAGCCACCGATCGAGTGGCCAACTTCTTCCAGGCCATGAACTCGGAGATCCAGATGCTGGCCCGGGCCTGCGGCAAGTCCGACATCCACGATCTGGACCCGGAGGACCTTCGGGCCCTGACCCTCGAGTCCTCCATGATCGCCGGAGTGCCCCTGGTAGGAACCCGCCGGGTCTTCGGAGGGGGAGCAGGTTGGAAGGAATCCCATTGAGCAATCCCTGCCGTACACGTTTCGGCCGGACAGTCGCAGGACCAAACCCCCTGCTTCTGAGAAAAAAGGGGCAATTTTCAAACGCCCAGTCTTCGTCGCCAAGTTTGTCACACCGGAGTGCGGCGGTAGGAAAACCGCCGCTCCACCGGCGACAGGAAAGTCGCCGCTCCCGTCCGGCGGTTAGGAAACCGCCGCTCCTTTACGATTTTCTGCCGGGCGTCCGCCGGACCGGGCCGGTGGGGGAGCTTTTCTTTGCCGGGAGTCGCCTGTGTCCTTTCTGATGAACTGTCCCAATTGCGGACCCCGGTCGGCCTACGAGTTCCACTGCGCGGGGGAGTACCAGAAGCGGCCGGCGCAAGGGGCGCCGGAGCGGGATTGGGCCCGCTACCGCTATTTCCGAAAGAACCATCCGGGGGAGGAACTGGAGTGGTGGCTCCACTCCACGGGTTGCCGCTGCTGGTTCCTGGCCAGGCGCGTCGTCGCCTCCAACCAGGTGGTCTCCAGCTTCTGGCCCCACGAGCTGGGAGAGCCCGGGACCGGACCCGGCGGAAGTTGAAGGGCTCCATGCGGCGACTGGATCCGAAACCGGGAGAGCTCCTGGACCGCGGCCGGCGGATCTCCTTCCGCTTCGACGGCAAGACCTGCGAAGCCCATCCCGGAGACACGGTGGCCTCGGCCCTGCTGGCATCCGGGGTGAGCATCTTCTCCCGCAGCTTCAAATATCACCGGCCCCGCGGGCTGCTCTGCGTCTCGGGCAACTGTCCCAACTGCCTCATGAACGTCAACGGGACGCCCAACGTGCGAACCTGCATGCAGCCGGTCCAGGACGGGGACGAGGTGAAGTCGCAGCACTGCTGGCCGTCGCCGCGCTGGGACCTGCTCTCGCTGATCGAGCGGTTGGACGCTCTGATGCCGGTGGGCTTCTACTACAAGACCCTGATCCGTCCGCGCCTCATGTGGCGGCTGGCCGAACCGGTCATCCGGCGTCTCGCCGGCCTGGGGAGCCTCAACCACTCGAACGGGAAGCCTCCCCATTACGAGCACCAGCATCGACACACCGAGGTCGCCGTGGCGGGAGGCGGAGCCGCGGGAATGGCGGCGGCTCTGGCCGCGGCCGATTCCGGCGCCCAGGTGGTCCTGGTGGAGAGCGAATCGGAACTGGGGGGACGGCTCCGGTCACGGTCCGGCCAGGTCGTCGATCCGGACACCGGAGCCTCGCTTGCCGGTTTCGAGTTGGCCCGCACCTGGAGCCGCAAGGTCCTGGACCACCCCGGCATCCGGGTCCTGACCGGATCATTGGCCTTCGGCGCATACGAGGGACGCCTCCTCAGCATCGCCCGGGGAGATCGCCTCATCCATCTCCGGTACGGCCAACTGGTGGCGGCGACGGGCAACCATGAGTATCCCCTCCTGTTCGCCGGCAACGACCTGCCGGGCGTGATGCTGGGCTCCGGGGTCCGGAAGCTCCTGAACCTGTACCGGGTCCGGCCCGGGACCCGCGCCGCGGTGGTGGTCTCGGACGACGAAGGCCTGGAGCTGGCGCTGGAGCTCCACGATGCGGGGGTCGAGCTGTCGGTGGTGGTGGACCGGCGCTCAGATCCGTCCGCAAGCCCCTCCGCAGGCCGCCTCGCCGATCTGGGCGTGCACCATCTCCGCGCATCCCATCCGGTTGCGGCCCAGGGAAAGCGGAAAGTCGAAGCGCTGAGAGTGGCCGTCGGCCCGGCTGGGGGTGTTTCGAACCGGCACCGGGTGGCCACCTATAAATGCGACCTGGTCTGCCTCTGCTCGCCCTGGTCGCCGGCCATCGAACTCCCGCGCCAGGAGGGGGGCAAGGCGCGATTCGACGCCTGCAGCAACCAGCACGTCTGCGCATCCCTTCCGGCGCACGTCCACGCGGCGGGCCACCTGGAAGGGACACGGGACCTGCCATCCCTGCTCCGCCAGGGCCGGACCGCCGGGCTGAGGGCCGCGGCGGCTGTCCGTCCGCTGGACGGTCCGGCGGCCCGGCGACTGGAACGGCTCGACCGGTTGGACCGGCAACAGCGGGAGGAGTCGCGGTCCGGGAAGGCCCGGGAGGAGATCCCCTTTCCCCGCCAGAGCCCGGGCGGGGAGAAGGCCTTCGTCTGCCTCTGCGAGGACGTGACGGACAAGGACGTGGCCAACGCGGTCCGGGAGGGGTTCCGCGAAATGGAGCTCCTCAAGCGCTACACCACGGCCACCATGGGCCCCTGCCAGGGGAAAATGTGCCAGATGCTCCTGGCCGGCGCCTGCGCCCGGGAGACCGGACGCACCCTGCACGAGACCGGAAGGACCACGTCGCGTCCCCCGGTCGCCCCCGTCTCCTTGGGGATCTTGGCCGGTCCCCACCACCATCCGGTCAAGCTGACGCCGCTTCACGGGCGGCACCAGGCCTCGGGAGCCGAACAGATGGCCATGGGGGAGTGGATGCGCCCCTTCAGCTACGGGAACCCGGAGCAGGAATGGAGGGCGGTCCGGGAGCGCGTGGGGGTCATCGACGTGAGCACGCTGGGAAAACTGGAGGTCCAGGGCCGCGACGCGGGCAAGCTGCTGGACCTGGTCTACACCCACCACTTCTCCAACCTGAAGCCGGGGCGGATCCGCTACGGGGTCCTCTGCGGCGAGGATGGAATCATCCTGGACGACGGCACAGTCAGCCGCCTGGCCGAAGACCACTTCTACATCACCACCACCACGGGCAACATCTCCTTCGTGGAGCAGTGGATGGACTGGTGGGCGGTGGTGTCCGGCTTCTGTGCCCACGTCACCGAAATCACCGCTCATTTTGCCGCCGTCAACCTGGCCGGCCCCAGGGCCCGGACGGTCCTCTCCCGGTTGACCGGCCTGGATCTCTCCAACCAGGCGTTCCGTTACATGCGCTGCCGGACGGCGACGGTGGCCGGCGTACCGGCGCGGCTGCTCCGGATCGGGTTCGTGGGCGAGACCGGCTGGGAGATCCACGTCCCCGCCTCGTACGGGGCGTATCTCTGGGACACTCTTCTGGAAGCGGGAGCCGATCAGGGGATCGCCCCCTTCGGCGTCGAGGCCCAGAGGATCCTCAGGCTGGAAAAGAAGCACTTCATCGTGGGTCAGGACACGGACGCCCTGAGCAATCCCATCGAGTCGAACATGGGCTGGGTGGTGAAAATGGACAAACCGGACTTCATCGGCCGGCAGGCTCTCCGGAAAGCCATGAAGGAGGGTGCGCACAACCGCCTGGTCGGTTTCGTGACCTCCCGGCGGGTCCGGGAGGGGACCGCCGTGGTCCGTGACCGGCAGCCGGTGGGGCGCGTCACCAGCGCCCGCTGGATCCCCCACCAGGACCGCTGCATCGGATTGGCCTGGGTCCCGGAAGAGGATGCGGCCGATGGATCGCCGATCCTGATCAGTCACGAAGGCTCGTTGCTCCCCGGCCGGGTGCACGCCGCGCCCTTTTACGATCCGAAAGGCGCAAAGTTGAGAAGTTGACCATGCCCGACGCTTGGAATCCGCTCCGCCGATCACCCTTGCATGCCCGGTTGCGGGAGGCGGAGGCCGTCTTCGAAACCGGGTCCGGTTGGGCTCGGGCCCGCCATTTCGGGGACCCGGAAGCGGAGTTTCAGGCCGGCAGCACGGGTGTCGCCCTCTCGGACCTTAGCGGGACCGGGAAGTGGCAGGCCAGGGGCCGGGACCTGGAACGCGATCTCGAGCCCGGCGTTTCCGGGAAGGTCCCGGCTCCGGGCCGCGTGGCCGGCACCCGGACCGGCTGCCTCTGCCGGATCACGCCCGGAGAGGCCTTGTTCCTCTACCAGGACGGCCCGCCGGAACATCGACCGGTGTCCGGGGAAGACGGAGACGGCTGTCTCCACCTGCTGGAACGAACCGACGGACTCGCCCTGATGGCGCTTTGGGGACCCGAGTCCCGGCGTGTCCTGGCCAAGCTCACCACCCTCGACCTGAGAGAGGAGGCCCGCCCCCACGGGACCTGCGCCGCGGCGCCCATGGCGGGTGTCCGGGTTCTTTTGATTCGCTGGGACCGGGGCGGTTTGCCCACTTACCCGATCCTGGTGAGCGCCGAGTACGGCGCCTATCTCTGGGACATGGTCCTGGACGCGGGGAGGGAGTACGGCCTCCGTCCCTGCGGTCTGGACGCGTGGAAGCGACTGGAGGAGTAGCGAGTGTCACGCTTGTTCCGCTTCGATCCCATGTGGCAGGAGCATCGGCTCGGCGACCGCTACGACGTGGTGGTGATCGGCGCCGGCGTCCACGGACTGGCCACCGCCTATTACCTGGCCCGCCTCGGGATCACAAACGTGGCGGTCCTGGAGAAGGGTTATCTGGGATCGGGAAACAGCGGACGCAATACGGCCATCCTCCGGGCCAACTACCGGACCCCGGAAGCCATTCCCTTCTACGCCGAGAGCCTGGCCCTCTACGAGGAACTCTCCGACGACCTGGACTACAACCTGCTGTTTTCGCAGCAGGGCCACCTGACGCTGGCCCACACCGAGGCCGCGGTCAACGGCCTCCGGGTGCGGGCCGAAGCCAACCGCATCATGGGGGTCAGGAGCCGGATCATCGGCCCGGCCGAAATCAGGCGCATGGTCCCGGCCCTCGACACCTCTTCCGCCCCCCGGTATCCGATCATGGCCGCCCTGTATCACGCTCCGGGCGGAATCATCCGGCACGACGCCGTGGTCTGGGGCTACGCCCACCAAGCCAGCCAACTCGGCGTCGAGGTCCATGCCCATACCGAGGTCCTGGACCTGGGCCTCCAGGCGGGCAGGATATCCACCGTCCACACGAACCGGGGGACAATCCGGACCGGCGCCGTGGTCAACGCCACTTCCGGCTGGTGCTCCCTGATCGCGGCCATGGCAGGCGTGGAGCTCCCCATCGTCAGCCACCCTCTACAGGCCTGCGTCACGGAGCCCATGGAGCCCCTGCTGGACAAGGTCATCGTTTCGGCCAATCTCCACGTCTACGTGAACCAGACTCCCCGGGGAGAGTTCGTCATCGGGGCCGAGATCGACCCCTATCCCTCCTACCACCTGGGCTCCACCCTGCCCACGCTCAAGTCGATGGCGTTCCACGCCCTGGAGCTGTTTCCCGATCTGCACCAGGTCAAGGTCCTGCGCCAGTGGGGCGGTATCTGCGACATGACGCCCGACTACAGTCCCATCATCGACGAACACCCGGAAGTCGGCGGATTCTTCATGGACGTGGGGTGGGGCACGTACGGGTTCAAGGCGGGTCCGGCCGGCGGCAAGTGCCTGGCGGAGCTGATCGCCACCGGAAGGACGCCCGAGTTGATCAAGCCCTTCCGCTTGACGCGCTTTCACGAAAACCGGCTGGTCGGAGAGAAGGCCTCGGCCGCCGTCTCGCACTAGAGACCGGGGGGAGGCGGGGGCTTGCAACCGGAGCCCCCGGAAGCGTACTCTCCGCACTACGCCGGGGGCATCGACGCAGTCGCGGAGACCCGGAAACCACGGCACGTTCGAGGTCCGAAACACAACTGAATCAGGGGAGAAATCATGAGCGGACTGGAAGAGACTCGAAGACTGGTGGACGCGGGCGAACTCGAATTCTTTCTCTGTTCCTTCGTGGAGATGGGGGGCATGCCCAAGGCCAAGCTGGTGCCGGCCAAGCGCATTGACGACATGGCCGCCGGCAGCGCCGGATTCGCCGGGTTCGCCGCCGGGAACATGGGTCAGGGTCCGCACGACACAGACATGATCGCCATCCCCGACTTCTCCAGCGTGACCCGGATTCTCTGGCGTCCCAACCTGGCCTGGGTGGCTTCCAACATCCAGGTGGACGAGAAACCGTGGCCCTACTGCCCCAGGACGATTCTGCAGAACAACCTGGAGCAGGCGCGCCAAAAGGGATATGTCCTCAAGGTAGGAGTCGAGCCCGAATTCATGCTGCTCCGGAGGGATGAGGACGGCGGCTACGCTCCCTTCGATCCCCTGGACCGCCTCGACAAGCCCTGTTACGACCTGACGGCGCTCAACCGGAGCCTGGACCTGATGACGACCCTGGTCCGGTACCTGGACCAGTTGGGCTGGGGCCCCTACGCCAACGACCACGAGGACGCCAACTGCCAGTTCGAGATCAACTGGACCTATTCCGACGCCCTCAGGACCGCCGACCGCCACACCTTCTACCGCTGGATGGTCAAGGCGTTGGCCGAGGAGCGGGGATTGACGGCCACCTTCATGCCCAAGCCCTTCTCCCACCTGACCGGCAACGGCGCCCACTTTCACATCAGCCTCTGGGACGCCGAGACCGACGAGAACCTGTTTCTGGACGAATCGGACGAAAACGGGCTCTCCCGGCTCGCCTATCACTTCATCGGGGGACTCAAGGAGCACGCCCGTGCCGTGACGGCGGTGACCGCACCCATCGTCAATTCCTACAAGCGGCTGATCCGGGGCGCTCCCCGCTCGGGGGCGACCTGGGCGCCCGTGTTCGTCACCTACGGGGCCAGCAACCGGACGCAGATGATCCGGATCCCGGATGCGGGGCGCATTGAGAACCGGACCGTGGACGGCGCCACCAACCCCTACCTGGCCGCCTCCGTCATGCTGGCCGCGGGCCTGGACGGGATCGAGAACGAGCTGCCGGCCGGCACCCGAAACGACCGCAACCTATATGAGGTCCCCCGGGAGCAGTTGAGGGCCGAGGGGATCGACCTTTTGCCGGAAAATCTGTCGGACGCCATCGACGCCCTGGAGCAGGACCCGGTGGTCCTTGGAGCCCTGGGGTCCCCCTACGGCGAGTACTACGTCCAAATGAAGCGGGAGGAGTGGAAGGCCTACCACGACTCGGTCTCGCAGTGGGAGGTCGACCGCTACCTGGGGCAGTTCTGAACTACGCCCGTTCCGTTCCGCTTATAGATGCTGCGATCAGGTGGTAAACCCCCTCCACAGAAGTGAGAGGGTGAAGGCCAGGTTGAATCCGGCTATCCATTTCACCAGTCTGAGGTCGGCTCCGATGGCGGTTAAGCGATTCTCGAAGCCGGCGATCTCCTCCGCCGCCTCCCGGGCCTTGTTTTCTGGCGCACCGGCAGATCTGAGAGCATCGTAGGTCTTCGAAAGCATCATTGCCATGAAAACAGGGTACGTAGACGAGTCCGCGTGTTCAAGGCAAAGCCTTGCCCGTAGAGGCCATGCTGGACGTCGATTTCGTTGCCGCCCGCGGCCGAGCCGGAAAACCTCATGCAGGGTCTGACTCTGGCGCTGTTGGCCTGTCTGTGCGTCTCCGTCAACTACATCACCGGAAAACTCGGCGTCACCGGCTTCGGTCCCGACAGCTTCAGCCTGGTCTGGATCACGG
>JAPOYZ010000576.1 GCA_026706325.1 Candidatus Aminicenantota bacterium | reverse complement strand
CCCTTCCTAGCGTCTCTGCTCCCTGAGAGGATAAGGTCAACGCCAGTGAGGAAGTCCAAGGCCGACTTGAGGGCCGGAATGAGTCTGGGTCGTATTCCACCAGACCTGCTCCGGCCGGATCCCCGTCTCCCTCGCCAGCTCTTGCGAGAACTCCCGGTAGACGTCGTAGCGGATCAGGGCCAGATCGCTTGAAATCAGGAAAACCTGGGTTTCGCCGTCGTCCAGGGCGACGACCCGGTGGTAGATCCGGTCCAAGACCCCTTCCGACGGTCCCGGCCGCGGATAGGCCTGCATCAGGACCGGCTTGTCCGGAGTAATGTCGACCTTTACGCACGAGGCGTTCAGTGTCCGGGCCAGACACGGCCCAGAGATGCCCGCGCCAAAGAGGATCAGTCCCAGAAAAAGCGCTGATAAACGATGCATGGAGCGTCTCCTGACGGCGGACCGGCCGCAGTCGGCAATGGGTTCTCACGGGTGATATATTCTGAGGAATCTGACACGGGTAAATAGCTGCTCCGGCAACAACTTTCGCGGCTCCATGTCCCCCGGCGACAAGTCAAAGCGAAGACCGGTCCGCTTCCAGGAGGACGGTTCGATGTTCAAGGCGAAGGCCAACCTGCGATCCAGTATAGTGACGATGGTGATTTCCTCTCTACTGTCTACGGTCTTCGGCTGCGGACAGGCCGAACTCTCCCAGCCCGATCACAAGGTCGTCTTCACGCTCGACGAAAAGGTGCCCATGCGCGACGGAGTCCAGCTTTCGGCCGACGTCTACCGGCCGGATGCACCCGGCCCGTTCCCCACTCTGATGTTGATGACCGCCTACAACAACATGCGTCCGGACGTGGTGAACCGGGCGGCCTATTTCGCCGAGCGGGGTTATGCCGCCGTCACGGTGGACCTCCGAGGACGTCACGACTCCGAAGGGATCTGGCACCCCTATGTGAATGACCCGCAGGACGGATTCGACACGCAGAAGTGGATTGCCGAGCAGGACTGGTGCAACGGAAAGACCGGGACCTTCGGGCATTCCTACGACGGATTCACCCAGGTGATGCCGGCCCGGTACCAGCATCCCAGCCTGAAGGCCCTGATGCCGAGCGCCAATCAGGAGACCAACTTCGGCCACCTCTACAACGACGGCATTCCCCAACTGAACGTGATCTTCGTGGCCGAGTTCCTCTGGGTCAACCGGGGCATGGCCTTCTGGCCCGGCATCTTCGACCATCCGCTGATGGACTGGAACGAGATCTTCTCCCGGCTCCCCCTCTACACGGCGCTGGACGAGATGGTGGACCGTCCCTGGGTCAAGACGCTGCTGGATCACCCCACCTATGACGACTACTGGAAGTCCTACGGAACCAAGGGGAAGTACCACCAGATCCTGGTTCCCGCCTACTTCCTCACCGGCTGGTACGACAACCTGGAACACGAGATCTGGAGGCAGTTCGTCGGCTTTCGAGAGGAAGGGGGATCCGAGCTGGCCCGGAAGCAGACCAAGATCCTGGTGGGACCCTGGTCCCATTCCTACAATCAGACCTACGACAATTGGGTGATCGACTTTGGGGAATCCTCACTTCTCGACGTCGAGGAGCTGCACGTCCGATGGTATGACCACTGGCTCAAGGGCATTCCCAACGGCATCGACAAGGAAGCTCCCATCCGGCTGTTCGTGATGCGCGCCAACAAGTGGCGTGACGAGCACGAATGGCCCCTGGCCCGCACCCGGTGGATCAGGTACTACCTGAATAGCGGCGGAGACGCCAACTCCGTCCCTGGCGACGGCACCCTGGGAACGTCTCCCCCGCCTGACGGCGCTCCTCAGGACACTTACGAATACGATCCCGCCAACCCCGTCCCCACCGTGGGCGGACAGACCGAGTTTCCTCCCGACCAGAGGGGCCCTCAGGACCGCCGGCCCGTCCAGAAGCGGGACGATGTCCTGATCTACAGCAGCGAGCCCCTGACCGACAAACTGGAAGTCACGGGGCCCATCGAGGTGAAGCTCTATGCCGCCTCCAGCGCGGTCGATACCGATTTCACCGCCGTCCTGACCGAGGTCTTGCCGGATGGAACCGCGGTCCACATCAGCGAGGGGATCCGGCGCGCCAGCTTTCGGGAGTCCTTGGAAAATCCGACCTTGATCGAGCCCGGAAAGGTTTACGAGATCCCCATCGAGATCTGGGAGACGAGCTGGGAGTTCCAGCCCGGGAGCCGCATCCGGCTGGAGGTCTCCAGCAGCAACTTCCCCCGCTTCGCCAGAAATCTGAACACCGGCAATCCGTTGGGCAGGAGCGCGGAGATGAAGGTCGCGACGCAGACCATCTACCACGACGCCCGGTATCCGTCCCACGTCGTCCTGCCGGTCATTCCCGAATGAAGCGACTCGGGATAAACGCCGGCCTCGATTCGATGGGTTGACCCGTCCGGGAAGAGCGTG
>JAPOYZ010000592.1 GCA_026706325.1 Candidatus Aminicenantota bacterium | reverse complement strand
CATGGTGCGCTCCGCCAGCATCACCGTGAAGTTCTTCACTTCACCCCGGCGAACCACGACCACGGGAAGCGCGTCTCCGGGGGGAGTGTTGGCCACGGTCACACGCAGGTCGAAGTTGTTTTCCACCTCCTGGTCTCCCAGCCTCACGATGATGTCCTCTTCCCGGATACCTGCGTCGTATGCTGGTCCGGTATTGTTCGGCTCGCCTCTCTCATCCACCAATTGAGTGACCAGCACGCCGTCACCGTCCTTGATTCCCTCCGGATCCTCGCCGGCCACTCCGAAATACTCGGCCATCTCCGGGTTCAAGGGCCGGTCGTTCATGGAGATCCCCATCCAGCCCCGTTCGATCTTCCCCTTGCTCACGAGCTGGTTGTAGGAGTTGATGAAGACTGTGGACGGGATGGCGAACCCGACCCCCTGCGATCCGCGGGAACCGGAGACGATGAGCGTGTTGATTCCCACCACCTCACCCGACATGTTCACCAGCGGGCCGCCGCTGTTGCCCGGATTGATGGCGGCGTCGGTCTGAATGAAGTCCCCGAACGCCGTTGCCATGACCGGACCGCCGATGACTCGCGCCGTCGCCGAGACGATCCCCGCGGTGATGGTCTTGCCCACGCCGAAAGGATTGCCGATGGCCAGCACCCACTCGCCGATCCGAAGGTCGGTGGCATCGCCCACCGGGACGAAGGGCAGAGGCTCGGGAGCCTCGATCTTGATCACCGCAAGGTCCGACTCGTGGTCGACGCCCACGACCTCGGCAGTGTGGGTCTCCCCCGTATGGAGGGTCACGGAGATCTTGTCCGCTACGCGCCGCCCAACGGCCTCCTCGACCGGCGCGATCACATGGTGGTTGGAGAGAATGTATCCCTGGCTGTCGACGATCACCCCCGAGCCCAGGCTGGTCCGCCGGGCCGGTCCCCGGGGCATACGGTTCCAGAGGTTGTCTCCGAAGAACTCCCGCAACTCCCTCTGGCGCCGCTCCATGTTGACGATGGAGGTGGTGTTGATGTTGACCACCGCCGCCTCCACCGACTCGGCCACCCGGGTGAAACCTTCCGTCAAGCTGCCGGCGCTGGCCGGGGCAAGCGGTTTTCCCCGACCCTCAGGAGTCTTCAGCCGGGACTGCGGCTCTTTCTCCGTGCTGGAGACGCCGTCCAGAACGAGCACGGTTCCGATGGCGATGCCCACGACCAAAGCGGCCAGGACGGCGAGAAATCCGACACCGGTCCGGTATCGAAAAAGGGTGTTTCGCAAGGTCATGCTTCTAGTCCTCCGCTCGAATTCGAATCGCGATCGACTGTCTGTTCTTTCGTAAGGTTATACGCTGTCTCTCCGGCCGGGGTTCACATTCTGACGGCGATACTCCCGCCTCGGTCAGACCAGTCTGACCCTCGCGTATCTCTGGTAGAACTTCTTGATGCCCCGCCCGGAGAACGAGACGGTCAGCTTGAGATCGTTTCCGGCTTGCTGAACCTGCAAGACGATTCCGCGCCCGTAATCGCGATGCTCGACTCTGGCGCCCGGCGCAAAGCTCCGGCTCATGGAACTGTCCTCCGTCTCCTGGGGCCCGGAACTCGGGGACCCGAAACGTCCCGGAGAGCGACCGGCGCCCCAAAGCTGGGCCTGTGACCACTCCGGTCCGGAGTATCGCACCAGGCGGCGGGGAATTTCCGACAGGAAGCTGCTGGCCTGGCGGCGCTCCTCCAGATCTCCCCCCCACATCCTCCGGGTGCGGGCCAGGGTGAGGATCAGGCGCTTCCGGGCCCGGGTCATGCCCACGTAGCACAGCCGCCGTTCTTCCTCCACGTTTCCTTCCGCCAGCGACCGGGTGTGGGGCAGCAGCTTTTCTTCCAGTCCCACCAGGAAGACGATGGGAAACTCCAATCCCTTGGCGTTGTGGAGCGTCATCAGCGTGACCGGGGCCGCCTCGTCGTAATCGTCCGCTTCCGACCGGAGCGCGGTCTCGTCCAGGAACTCCTGGAGGCTCCGGCCGGAATCCACATGGTCGCGAGCTATGCTCAGGAGCTCCTGCAGGTTCAACAGCCGGTTGTTGGCCTCTTCCGAATCCTCTCGTTCCAGCTTCCGGACGTATCCGCTGGAATGCAGGATCTGTTCCAAGATGCTGTGCAGGGGCTGCTCCAGGTCGATCCACCGTTGCCACCGGCCCACGAGAGCAACGAAACGTTCCAGGACGTTTCGCAATCTGCGGGGCGCATCCTCCTGTTCGGCCTCCCGGCAAACGGCGTCCCAGAGTGAGTCGCCGCTTCGCGCCGCTCCCAGGCGGAGGCGGGCCAGGCTCTGTGCTCCGATGCCTCTCGGCGGGGTGTTGATGATCCGTTCCAGCGCCAGGTTGTCCCTGGGATTGCGGGCAACCCTCAGGTAGGCGAGGGCGTCGCGGACCTCCTTCCGCTTATAGAAACTCACACCTCCTACCAGACGGG
>JAPOYZ010000369.1 GCA_026706325.1 Candidatus Aminicenantota bacterium | reverse complement strand
GGCCGTCGTTGAAGGACTGGTGCTCGACTCCGGCCGGAATGTAGACGGTCATGCCCTTCTCGACCCTGAATTCCTGACCGTCCATGACCAGCCTCCCCCGGCCGTTCACCACGTAGTAGATTTCGGCCGATTCGGGGTGAATGTCGGCCTGGGTCTCATGGCCCGGGTGCAGCCAGAAGAGTCCGGCCGAGATGTCTCCGGCGCCGCAGGTCTCGGGGCTCACCAGCAGATTGACCCGGCGGGATCGGTCGGGAGCCTGCCAAACGGGGAAGTGCTTCGGGTCCAGGACCCATTCCGGATTGCGTGCCATTGGGAATGCCTTTCGTATGTTAACCCGGGAGAATCACCGGTGGGACCTTGGGAGCAATCCCCTGACCGCTTTTCGCAGCCCTCCACGCGAAAGTCAGATCAGAAGCGAGCCTCCGTTCACGTGCATGGTCGAACCCGTCACGTAGCTTGACCGGGGACCGGCCAGGAACAGGACCGCCTCGGCGACTTCCCGGGGAGTCCCCTGGCGCTTCACCAGCGACATCTCCACGTACCGTTGCAGGTTCTCCTCCCCGAAGGCCTCGGCCAGGGGAGTGTCGATACTTCCGGGCGCAATGGCGTTGGAGAGGATGCCGTCGGAGGCAAACTGCTTGGCCAGGTACTTGGAGAGCGCAATGACGCCCGCCTTGCTCACCCCGTAGCCGACATGCCCGGTGACGCTACCCACGAAGGCTCCCACCGAGGAGATGTGGACCAGCCGGCCGAACTTCCGCTTTTTCATGTGGGGCAGCACCGCCTTGCTGCAGAGGAAGGCGCTGGTCAGGTTGACCGAGAGCATTCGGTTCCAGCTTTCCAGGGTGGTTCGGTCCCAGGAAACCATGGGGCAGATTCCGGCATTGTTGACCAGGATGTCGATCCGCCCGAACCGCTCCACGGTCGCCTGAGCCATGCGGTCCACCTGGTCCGGGTCGGAAGCGTCGGTCTCCGAAACCAGCAGGTCAGCGCCGCGCCGCTCGCGAAGATCCGACGCCAGGCCATGCAGGGGGTGCGCTTGAATGTCGGCCAGCGTCAGGCCGGCCACTCCTTCCTCGGTGAAAAGCTCCGCCACGCTGCGGCCGATCCCGGAGGCTGCCCCGGTGACGATGGCCACCCTTCCTTTCAATTCATCCATGGCGGCAAAAGGTGCTCCGGCTTGCGCTTGGGCCGGCAATGCAGGGGCGCCGTTGGGTCAGGCCATCCCTGCCATGGCGGCATGAACGGCCGGCCTGCACTAGGCATTACCCTCAGGAAGCATTCGGCCAAGAGCAGGTTTCATGGTCTCCGGCCTCCGTAGCCGCTATCTTAAGCGTCCGGAGTCGAGCGATGCAACTCAAGGGCATTTGATATACTGGCGGGCCCATCCGGACACGGACCTATAGAAAGACGATGCGGATTCGCTTCGTACATGCCGCCGACCTTCACTTGGACAGCCCCTTCACCGGCTTGAAGGCCGCCGCGCCCCAAAACGTGGCCAACGGGCTGTACAGTGCTACCTTTAACGCCTACGAAAACATCATCGACTTGTGTATCTCCGAAGAGGTGGACGCGCTGCTAGTGGCAGGAGACGTATACGACGGGGCTGATCGCAGCCTGCGGGCCCAACTCAAGTTTATCGAGGGACTGAAGAAGTTGGACGCCAATGGCGTTCGGTCGTTCCTCTGCCACGGCAACCATGACCCGTCGGACGGCTGGGAAGCGCGGCTGAATTACCCGGCCGGCTGTCACTGCTTCGGCCCCGAGTGGGAAGCCGTGCCGGTGTCAGATGGTCCAAACGGCGTAGTCATATACGGCGTCAGCTACCCAAAGCGCGACGTCGCTGAGAATCTGGTCCGCCGCCTCGGCAAGGTCGATCCCGGTCCGTTCTCCATTGGGGTGGTGCACGGCAACGTCAACAATGACCCTAACCATGCGGCATACGCCCCCTGCTCGCTCGACGACTTGGCGCAATCAAGCGTCAATTACTGGGCGCTGGGCCACGTGCACACCCGCAAAGTTCTGAGCGAGCGGGAACCAACGGTCGCATATCCGGGCAATCCTCAGGGGAAGCATCCGAACGAGACTGGCGCTCGAGGCGTCTTTCTTGTCGAGGTGGACGATGGCGAGAACGTCCGCTTGGAGTTCCACCCGATGGACGTAGTCCGATGGAAGTGGCTCCCGGTAGACATCGGAACGTTCGGGACGGAACAGGAACTGTTGGACGCACTGCAGGAACGGATGCAGGGTGTGCTGGACGAGGCCGATGGCCGGTCGGTCGTCGTACGCATTACGCTCACCGGTCGCGGTGAGTTGAACCGAACTCTCCGCAGGCCAAACGCCATTGATGACATCGTCGAAGCAATCAACGGCGAATGGGCCAAAAGGTCACCGTTCGCGTGGTGCGAGCGGATAGAGGACACCAGCGCCTCACGCTTCGACCGAGAAG
>JAPOYZ010000581.1 GCA_026706325.1 Candidatus Aminicenantota bacterium | reverse complement strand
ATCGCGGCGGCAAGCTGACCCGCATCCGCGGCGCGCAAGGAATGCCGTGCCAACAGCAGGTTCGCTCGCACTCGAACGGCGAGGATGTCCGTTACCTCATCCCAATGGGAGGCGAAGGCATCGAATTGTCTGAGCAGGTTTCGCCGCTGCAAGCGAGTCAGCGCCCCTTCACGTGTCCGTCGTTCAATCGCGCTGACGATCTCGGTTCTTGTCCAGGCCCAGGTGATGATCCGGTCGTCTTCCGCCAATCGATCATGTGCCCAGCCACTTTTGGTTTCGGCAATGATCAGCGGCACCACCGCAGATGCATCCCAGTACCTCACAACCGGTCCTTGCGATCCTCGGCCAGCGCCTCGGAAATGCTCACCGGCAACACCAGTCGAGGCTTGTCCAGAATAGCAGCCGCGCCGCCTCGGCCCGGTCTGATCACCCCTTGGCTGATCAGCCGTTCTCGGGCTCCCTGGTCTTCCCCGGCTCCTGTTGCAACAAGTCTCGCGACCGGTTTGCCGCGGTCGAGAATCTGGACCTCCCCTCCCCGGCGGACCTCCCGAACGTAGTGGGAGAGATTGGCCTTCAATTCGGAAATTGATACCGTTGTCATAGTGACTAATATAGTCTTGTTAATGAGACTATTCAAGTCTGGAAGAGAATTGTGGGTGACAAAGGAAGGAGGAATTTCCCCACCGGATGCTTCCCGGCCATTTCTTGATGCGTTCTCTCCCGTCACGGTCTGTAGTCAATTGGCTACAATTTTGACATGATCAAGGTCGTCCACTATGTGGCGGAAGACGGAACGGACTATTTGGGGAAACGACATGCCCGTAAAAGAACACAGAACTGACCATGACCTCCGGACACCGGAAGACATTGCCGCGTATCTGAACGCTGCGATCGAGGAATTCGACGGCGACCCTCGATTGTTGATGAAAGCCTTCCGTAACGTGGCGGCAGCGCAGGGGGGCGTCTCAGAGATCGCACGTCGAGCCGATATCGACCGTGTGGGCCTCTCCCGCAGCTTGTCGGGCAAGAGAGATCCTCGGCTGGGCACAGTGACCAAGATCGCCTCCGTTTGCGGCGTGAAGCTTCAATTCGTGGCTTGATGGGTCTGGGCAAATGCCGCGCGGTGACAGAATCGACTTTGTCCGGTTTTCTTGTTAGTCTCGCCGGGTTTCCAGCGGGCGTTCGCCGGACCGGCGACAGCTCGCACTGAATTCCATCCAACACCCGAGGCGCTCATGGCGTTGACAACCGAATCGACCCCCTCGCAACGACTTGATCCCGCCACCCGGCTGCGTTTCCTGCGCCAGATGCTCACGATTCGGGCATTCGAGTTCCGGGTTGGAGAGTTCTACGAACGGGCTGAGATGCCGGGCATCACCCATCTATCCATTGGGCAGGAGGCGGTGGCCGTCGGCGTCTGCGCTCACCTCGACCACAACGACTACATCACCAGCACGCATCGCGGGCACGGCCACTGCTATGCCAAGGGAGCCGGTCTGGTGCCCATGTTCGGGGAACTGCTGGGCAAGGCGAACGGATACTGCCGCGGCAAGGGCGGGTCCATGCACATCGCCGACCGGGAGACGGGCCACCTGGGCGCCAACGCCATTATCGGCGGCGGCATTCCGCTGGCGACCGGCGCCGCCCTCTCGGCGAAGGTGCTCCGGAACCGGGGCGTCGGCGTGTCGTTTTTCGGCGATGGAGCCCTCAACGAGGGCATCCTGCTGGAATCGATGAACCTGGCCGCCATCTGGAATCTGCCCGCCATCTTCGCCTGTGAGAACAATCACTATGGGGAGTACACGCCTACGGAGCAGGTGACGGCCGGCCGTCTCACGCTCCGCGGCGAAGCCTTCGGCATCCCCTCCGCCGAAGTGGACGGCATGGACGTCCTGGCCGTCTACGATGCCACGCACGCCGCCGTACAGCGTGCCAGGAACGGGGAAGGCCCCAGCTTCTTCGTCTTCGACACCTACCGCTATCTGGGCCACGGCATGTCGGACCGGACCCGGCCCTACCGGTCGCGGGAGGAGGAGGACCTGTGGCGGACCCGGCGCGATCCCATCGAGCGATTGCGGAAGCAGTTGCTTGAGGCCGGGCACACCAGCGAGTCGGAGTTGGACGCCATGGCGGAGGCGGTCAACGCCGAGGTGGAGGAAGCCGCCCGATCGGCTCAAGAGGCGCCGTTCCCGGACCCGGAAGAGGTGGACCGACATGTCTTTGCAGACTGAAACTCGCCAACTCACCTTCAGCCAAGCCGTCAATGAGGCGATCCGGGAGGAGATGGATCGCGACCACCGGGTGATCCTGTTCGGCGAGGACGTAGCGGCGGCCGGCGGGGTCTGGAAGGTGACCGAAGGACTCCTGGACCGGTTCGGTCCGGAACGGGTCCTGGACACGCCCATCTCCGAAGCCGGGATCGCCGGGCTGGGGGTGGGAGCGGCCATGACC
>JAPOYZ010000544.1 GCA_026706325.1 Candidatus Aminicenantota bacterium | reverse complement strand
CGCGGGACTTTCACCACGGACTCTTAAAGCAAGGGCAACCTCGAGGTTGCCCCTACACTATTATTCGCTCCATTCGAAATCGTGCTCGATCTGGCCGCCGGTGCCGGTCTCGTTGAGCTCCAGGAGGTTGCCGTCGGGATCGTAGAAGAAGAGCACGTGCCACTCTCCTTCTCCCGAGAACCGGACCGGAGGGGAAACGAACTCGACGCCCTCCGCCTTCAATCGTTCGTAGATCTCAGGAAGGTTCTCCACTCCGAAGCAGATGTGGGCGCTGGGCACGTGGTGGATCTCGTATCTCGCCTGGGGGCTTTCCGGTGTCAGCCACTGGATGATGTCGAAGGTCAACGCCACCCCTTCGTCGTTCCGGTCGTAGCCCTGGACGCCCCCCGGTGCGCGCATGCGGTATTCTCGCATGTGGCAGCCCGGCTTTTTCACCATCTCCGCCACCGGACCCGCGATGTGCTCTTCCGGAGTCACCACCTCCAGGCCCAACAGATCGCGATAGAAGTGCAGCGATTTCTCGATGTCGCTCACCATGACGGCGATGTGGTCGATCTTCTTCACGTACATTCGATTTGACTCCTTTCGGTTCGTGTCTCCCGGGCGCCGGCCTTGGAAGCCGTTCGTATCGGACTCACTTCGTCGTATAGCCTCCGTCGGCCACCAGAACCGAGCCGGTGACGAAGGAGGCGTCGTCGCTCACCAGGAACAGAATGCAGTTGGCCACCTCGTGCGGGTCGGCGAACCTCTCCAGCAGATTGCTCTTGCGATAGGGCGCCAGGTGTTCCTCCGGCACGCCGTCCAGCATGGGAGTGTTCATGGATCCGGGGCAGACGGTGTTCACCCTGATGCCTTCCAGGGCATGGTCGTGAGCCATGCACTTGGCCAAGCCGATGAGGCCGTGCTTGGAGGCGTTGTAGGAAGCCTGTTCCGCGTTGGACACCACGCCGGAAAGGGACGAGATGCAGACGATGTTCCCAGACTTCTGTTTGCGCATCTGACGGATGGCGTATTTGGAGCAGAGGAACGGCCCCTTCAGATTGACGCCCAGGACGAAGTCCCAATCCTCCTCAGTGGTCTCGGGAACCGCCTTCTCCACCTGGACGCCGGCGTTGTTGATGAGGATGTCGATACGGCCGAAACGGGCGACGGCCGCATCCATCAGGTTGCGGGCGTCCGTTGCCGATGAAACGTTGGTTTTGACGAAAAGGGCTTCGGTTCCGGAATCCCGGAGAGATTGGACCACTCCTTCTCCCGCCTCCGGGTTGATGTCCGCAATGACCACTTTGGCCCCTTCGGCCGCAAAAATCCTGGCCGTAGACTCCCCCAGGCCGCTGCCGCCGCCGGTGATGACCGCCACCCGTCCGTCTAATTTCCCGGCCATGCCGTGTTCCTCTTTTCGCGTTGCTTGCCCCCGTTCGATGGGGCGCTCCGGTTGAATGGGTTCGACTTCCAGACCGGTCCCCCTGGTCCCTTTGGCCAAGCCGTCCCGGACTCGACCCAAGGTATTGAATCCGGTGCCGTGAGGCAAGCGCGCCACGGTCTCGGGGGATCTGCAAAGGCCTTCCGAAACATGGTAGTGTCCCGCTCGTTGTGACTCGATGCGTGGCGTTCCTGCTTTCCCTGTTGCTGTTCTGTTCGTGCGCTGCCCCCGGTCCCGATGCCACCGCCGACGGCCGCCTGAGGATCGCCTTTATCTCCAAGTCCTACACCGATCCCTTCTGGCTGGACGCCATCGACGGCGCCCAAAGGGCGGCCGAGGAGTTCGGCGTGGAGCTGCTGCTCCACGCCGCCAAGAGCGAGACTCACGTCGTGGAGCAGGTCCAGATCGTGGAGAACATGATCCAGATCGGTGTGGATGGCATCGTCTTGGCGCCCTGCGACTCCAACGCCCTGGCGCCCGCCGTGTTGAAGGTGAACCAGGCCGGGATACCCATCACCGTCATCGACACCGGGATCAGCGAAGGAGCCATCGTCACCTTCGCGGCCACCGACAACGTCCTCTGCGGCACCATGGCCGCCGACCGTCTGGCCGACCGCCTGGGCGCTCAAGGCAAGGTGGGAATCATCGCGTGTCCACCCAACATTCTGCCCTGCCGGGAAATCCTGAAAGGATTCGAGGAGGGGCTCGGCAAATATCCCGGTTTGGACTTGGTGGGATCTCCCCTGGGGGTCCCGTTTTGCGACCAGTCCTTCAACGCCACCACCGATCTGCTGACGGCGCATCCCGATCTGGACGGTCTCTACATCTTCGGAGGTCCCGCTGTGCTCTGCGCCGTCCAGGCGGCCGGCGCCTTCGGAAAAAACCTCGGCGAAGACCTGATGGTGGTGGGCCGCGGCTCCATCGGCAAGGCGGGGATGGGGGAACTGGAGGCGGTCAAGCGTGGCGAGATCGACGCCATGGTCGCCCAGTTTCCGGCCAAGATGGGCTATTCCGGCGTCGACAGCATTG
>JAPOYZ010000041.1 GCA_026706325.1 Candidatus Aminicenantota bacterium | reverse complement strand
CGGAAATCCAGAATGCCTGGGACACCTCCATGCTGATCCACGACATCGCGGAACGGAACCTCCGCGTCGGCAGTACGGGCGAGGAGATCTTTGCGGACATCGTCGAAGACGTGGAGCAGGCGGGCATCATGGTCATCGATTCCCAGGTATTTAACGAGGACTATCCTGACCAGGTGCAGGTCAATATCGACTTCCACGCTGCGGGGCAAGGCGACTCCACCCTTTTTCCGGCTCCCAGACTCGGCATCTACGGCCCCGACTGGAATCACCAGATACCGTTTCCGGACGGCCATCACTTCTACTTCGAGCACTTCCTCTTTCTCCCGATGCCCCATTGGGACGAGGGCAGCCTGCTCATTCAGAGCCACGACGGCGCGATACTCACCGAGGAGGGCGTCCGGTATCTGACGCCCCGGGTCCTGGATCTGCGCGTCATTCAATAGTCAAGGGGGGGTGTCGCAATGACGACTCGAATTGCTCTTCTGCTGCCATTGGCGCTGCTGGCGCTTCCTGGCATTGGCGCCCACGCGCAGCCGACGATGGAATCCTCGCAGGCCCAGTGGGAAATGTCCTGCAGTATTCGGCGAGACAAGTTCGACTACGTGCTGCCTACCGCCATGCGGCGCAATGGCATCGACATGTGGATCGTCATCGATCACGGACGAGGAACGGAGCCCCTGATGCTCGACCTTGGCATCGAGACGGCCTACGGTCAGGGCATCTACATCTTCCATGACAGCGGCGAAGGTCGTGTGGAAAGGTATGCCCTCAGCGGTCCCGGTTCATCCGACCTGGCTACGCTGTGCGACGTCTACGATCCCCTGCCGCCTCTCATGGAGGGGCCGGAAGGCGAGGAACTGAGCCAGCTTCAGTCGATCGTGTTCGGGCGCGATCCCGAGCGCATAGCGCTGAACATCGTTCCGGAAGGCATCCGGGGAGAAGGCGTTCATGTGGCCGATGGCCTGTCGTACAAGGATTACACCGTCCTTGCCAGAGAACTCGGCGCGACGTACGAAGAACGGTTCGTCTCCTCGCTGGATCTCCTGGCCGACTTCCACGGGGAACACGTGGCCAGCGAGATCGTCGAAATGTCCAAGGTGGGCGATCTCACGCGCCGGGGGCTGGAGCGCGCCCTGTCCAACGAAGTGATCGTGCCGGGCAAGACCACCTACATGGATGTCTCCCGCTGGCTGGAGGAACACCGCGAGTCCATGGGACTGCGTCGGACCTGGTTCCCGGGTTTAAGGTTCGTGGAGCCCGGGTCCACGGGATACAACGGCCTTTCCAGCAATGGCATGGAGCGAGTCATTCAGCGGGGGGACCTTATCTACGTGGACTGGGGCCTCAAGCGGAACAACTTCGCGACAGACCTCAAGCGCACGGCCTACATTCTGAGAGAGGGCGAAACGGAGCCGCCGGCGGATCTGCTCAGGGCCTGGAATGCGGCGATGGCGGTCCGGGACATCGTCCGCAGTCATGTGCGGGTCGGCAGGACCGGCCGCGAACAACTCGATGAACTCAAGCAGCTCATCAGGGACGCCGGGTTCGTCTACACGGAACTGGAGGCCGCAAGCGACGTGCCCGGCGTCGAGGTCAACATCGGCATGCACGGCATGGGCAACCTTGCCCACGACGTGACGGCGGGAATATTCGAGCTCTGGCCGGAGCTGACCGCCTACGAACTTCGGCCGAACGCCTTCCTGTCCTTCGAATACCGGATCTTCTCGCCCTCGGGCCATGACCCGGGCTACAAGATTCACATCTCGATCGAAGAAAACGTGGTGGTCACCGAGCGGGGCATCGAATGGCTGTACCCGCCCCAGGATCGGCTGCTTCTGGTTCGCTGATGACTGGCGGGGATGAAATGTTCGCCGGGCGCCGGCCAGGCTGTACCGGTGGAAGGCGGGCCGTCCCCCGACGGACCGGGGCCGGATGCGCCCGAGACGATCGGCAGGAGCTTTTCCGGCGATTGCTTGCCGCGGTCCCGCTCATCCTGCTCCTGTCTTATCTACCGTCCGCATCCGCCCAGGAACGCTACACCGATGTCATGCACGGCATCACGGATGCCAACTACGGCAACTTCGACGATTACAACCCCTACGCTACCGTGGAGATGCTGAACCACGTGCGGCGGGAGCGGTTTGACCTGATCCTGCCGCGATTGATGCGGGACCACGGGATCGATATGTGGATCCACGTCATTCGCCCGTGGTCCTGGGGCGGAACGGATCCCATGCGATTCGAGTTCGGAACGAAGTCGGGCGTTCTGGTCTTCACCGACCAGGGAGGGGAGCGGGTCGAGCGCGTGGTCTTCGAAGGAGAGGTCGAGGATCCGACGGTTTACGATCTCGTCCTTGGCGAGAATCCCTTCGTCAGCCAGGAAAACTACGAGCTCATGGATCTCTTTCTCGAGCAGCCCGATCTGGTTCTGGAGTCGGAACTGGACCTGAGGTTCGCCGGTCTCGGCG
>JAPOYZ010000650.1 GCA_026706325.1 Candidatus Aminicenantota bacterium | reverse complement strand
GTTCCGGGAGCAATTCGACGGGACCGCCCCAGGCACGGGCAGCGCGGCCAACCGATCCACTTGAGGCACCCCATCATGGCTCGGAGTCTTCAGCTTCAGGCGGAGGTTCGGGAGACCTCCGGCATCGACGGCGCCGCGGCGGTCTTGTCGATAAGCTGGGTTCACTGTTTGGGGATAGCAGGGCCGGAGTCCGGCGGCTCCGATGAGGCCTCAGGTCGGCCGACTGGGACTGGTCCTGAAAATCAGGACCTCCAATGACGGCGAGAGAGTGATCGTGGGCCTGAGAACGCCGGGGCGGTGTTCGCCGGGGTGGAGCGTGGAGACATGAGTGGGGTCGTGATGGGAGCCCGCACGGGCTCGCCGGGTGGCGGCGGGCAGTACAGCGTTTTCTACACGGCGGTGCCCGATGGCGCCGGCTTCACCGACAGCGCCTGGATCGACGGCCTGCGGCAGGACGCGGAGAACCGCAGCAACCTGGCCCTGGTCAACACCGGAGAGGTCGATGGCGGCGACAGCGTCTTCAGCCTGGATATTTACGATGGGGACACCGGCAAGCGGGTCAAGACCGTCGGGGGCATTGTCGTGTCGGCCCGGCGTTGGCGCCAGATCAACAGCATCCTGTCACACTACGCTCCCGGAACCCGTCAGGGATACATTCAGGTCCGAAGGTTTGCCGGCGACAACCCCTTCCTGGCCTACGGGGTGGTCAACGATGGAGGCGCTCCCGGGCACCGGAGCGGTGATGGGGCCTATATACCGGCCCGGGAGTAGGGACCGTGCCTGATTGCACGGCTGCATCCGCCTCCGGCGGGAATTGAATGGGAGCCCCGCTCACTCCTCATCCGCTTCCGCGGCCAACCGCTGGTAGACACGCCTGGCCCGATCGAACTGACCCAGGACGTGGGCCTTCTCTTCGGATGATCTCCAATCCGGCCACTCCTCGGCCTGCTGCTTGAGGCGGTCGATCCATCGCATGAAATACTCGGCCGAGCGGCGGCTGCGAATCTTGCCGTCGCCGACGTAGACCCGGATGGCGTTGGTCGTGGCCATGGGGTAGCCGGTCTCCAGGGGATGGGAACGGCGGGGGCCGGTGACCGTCAGGCTGAACCAACTGCTTTCCCTGACCTCGATCCTCTCCTTGATGGAGACCGAGTCCTGCCCTTCGGTGAGAGGGAACTCCTTGAGCGCCTCACCGTTGCGATATAGGGTCATTCTTTCCAGGGGAGCGATGGACCAGACGGTAGCCTCCAGGTTGACGGTCCCTCCTTCCCCGGGCAGTTCCACTCGATCCCCCGGAATCCGGCCGTCGATGCGGAAGTCCAGCAGCGGACCGCTGCTGATGAAGGTTCTTCCCCGACGGATCGACTCGATCCAGGATTCGGCCGTCAGCTCGCCTTTCAGGTAGGCGTAGGTCCTGAAGGCCCCGGGCAGGGTGGATCGGTGCAGGTCGGTAATGGCGTCCTCGCCGCCCACCGGCGTGACGCCCAGGTCGTTGTTCAGGCTGTGGTGCCAGACGCCCAGGGTAGCCGAGTTGGGCGAGGACCACTCCAGGGTGTCCACCGTGCCCAGGGCCGCATCCACCGGAAAAGTCCTGGCGTGGGTCAGGTCCCTGTCCAGTGGATCGGCTTCCCCGTGATAGGCATGGACGTAGCCGACCAGGGCTCCTTGCGCCCTGGCCTTGCGAAACATGTCGGTGTTGCTGGGGTAGAGGCTTTCGATGCCGGTACCCTCGTAGCCGGTGGTGAAGGGAGAGATCAGGTGGTCTCGAAGTCCCAGCAGGGAGACGTGGCCGTGGAAAGGGGGCCGGTACTCCTCTCCCACGATCACGACAAGGTCGGGATCGGAAACGGAGACGGGATGCTCGATCCGGTTGGGAACGAAGGCGTCCCAGTCCAGGATGCGGTTGTCCTTGTTGGCGATCAGCTCGCAGACTACGTCCTGATCCTCGGCTCTGGCCAGGAACATCAGGTTCTCCAGCGTATTCCGCAGGTTTCCCCCGTAGTTCATGTGCACGTGGGTGGATCCGCTGTACCATCCCTTGGCGGCCATATCGACCATCGGCGACAGCTCCAGGCTGACCCGGGAGACCTCACCGGCCCGGATCTCCACCTCCTGCCGGGAGGGCCGGTACTCCAGCCCCTTGACGGCCTCGAGAGTCATTTTCCCGGGGGGCAGGGTCATCTCGAATTGCCCGCCGGTATGGAACAGCGGCTCTCCCGAGATGCTGACGCGTGCGTAGCTGTCTCCGGGGGGATAGAGTTTGCCATCGGATGCTCGCCCGTAGATGCGGGCAGCCGTCTTGCGGCCGCTGCTCCGGTCCCGCACCTCGGCCCGAAGGATGCCCATGGGGCGCTTCCAGTGGTATTTCCGAGGCTGCACCCCCTCTTTGCGGCCGCCGTAGGTCTCCACCAGCCACAGCCGGGGCAAACCGGGACCGGATGGAAGCCGGGGCTGGTTCGAGATGTAGG
>JAPOYZ010000582.1 GCA_026706325.1 Candidatus Aminicenantota bacterium | reverse complement strand
CGTTGAGATGATTCACTATGAGTCGACGCCGGTGAGCGCGGTGCTGGAGTTGGTTGTCAACGTGATGCGCCGCCGGTTCGGTGGACGGATCCTCGAATTCCGTTATCGAGGCCAGCAGTGCCTGGGGGATTTCCGCTTCGAGCGACCCGCCTCCGCCACTCGAACCCGTCGGCAGAAAATACATCAGACGTTCATTCCGGACGATGATCCTGAAGATCTCCCGTGGGATCTCGCCCGTGATCGTCAGTCCGCGCGTCTTGGACGGGCGAAAGTTCAGAAGGGGATTGCGCAGGGTGAGATCAAGAAGGTCCCTACGAGACCTGTCGAGTTGCGTAGCGACAGAGGTAGAAGTATTCATCGTCCGGCGGAGGCACGTACCATCGGTAGACCTCTACAATAGGCGAACCGCCGCCGGGAATTCCATTAATTCATAAGGTCTCAACAAACGGCTACGAGACCAGGTCCCGCACCGCCTCCACGATGGCGCGGGCTCCGATGCCGTGGCTGTCCATCAGCTCCGCAGAGGGTCCGGACCGGGGCAGGTCGGTCACGGCCAGCTTCCTGTAGCGGTACTGCTGACCCGCCAGGGCGTCCACGACGGCGTCTCCCAGCCCTCCGTCGGCGTAGTGGTCCTCCACGGTGACGATGGCTCCGGTCTCCCGTGCCGCCTGCGCCAGAGACTCGCCATCGACCGGCTTGACGGAGTACAGGTCGATGACGCGAATTTCAATGCCCTCGTCCTGCAGCTGCCCATGAGCCTTGAGGGCTTCGTGAAGTGTGATTCCGGCGGCCACCACCGTCACCTGGTCGGAGGGGCTGGTTCGAACGGTCTTGGACCCGCCGCGGACGAAGGTCTCCGCCGCGTCGTAGAGGCAGGCGGTCTTGGGACGGGTGGTTCGGATGTAGACGATGCCCGGTGTCCGGGAGGCCACCTCGACCAGGCGCTCCGTGGCGACGGCGTCGCTGGGATAGAGGACCGTGGACCCTTGAATGGCCCGCATCATGGCCAGATCCTCCAAACCCATTTGTGAGGGGCCGTCCTCGCCGATGGAGACGCCGGCATGGGAGCCACAGAGCTTGAGGTTGCTCCGGGAGATGGCCGCCATCCGAATCAGGTCGTAGGCGCGGGTCATGAAGGCGGCAAAGGTGGAGGCGAATGGAATCTTGCCCACGGCGCCCATGCCCACGGCCGCTCCGACCATGGCCTGCTCCGCGATGAAGCACTCGAAGAACCGGTCCGGGTGTTGCTCCATGAACCGCAGCGAATAGGTGGAGTTCTTGGTGTCGCCGTCCAGGGCCACGACCCGGGGATTGGCGTTTCCCAACTTCTGCAGTCCGGTCCCGTACGCGACACGGGTGGCCACCCGATCCTGATCGGAGTAGCTGGGAGGCTCCATCTTCGCGCTCCCGCCGGAATCGGCGGCGCCGGAATCGGCGTTCCCGGCCGGCAGCGCCACGCGCAAGGGCGGATCTGCCGGCGCCTCCGGACCCAACTCTTCCAGCGCCCGCTCCAGGTCTGCTCCGCGGGGAATCGGTTTTCCGTGCCAGCCGTCCCGGTTCTCCATGAAGGAGACTCCCTTGCCCTTGAGGGTGCGGGCGATGATGATCGAGGGCTTGCCGGTCTGGTCGCATGCGTCCTGGAGCGCGGCCGAGATCTCCCCCACGTCGTGGCCGTCCACGGCGGCCGCGTCCCAGCCGAAGGCGCGAAAACGGTCGCAGTAGCCGTCCAGGTCGTGGTCGTACATGGTGTTCTGGCTCTGGCCATACCCGTTCACGTCCACCACGCCGATGAGATTGTCCAGACCGTAGAATCCGGCCAGGGCGGCCGCTTCCCAAACCGCACCCTCGGCCGTTTCTCCGTCCCCCATGAGGACATAGACCCGGTTTCCCGAAGGACGGTTCCTGAGGGCCAGCGCCATCCCCACGCCGATGGCCAATCCCTGGCCCAGGGACCCGGTGCCGACGTCGACCCAGCGGCTTCGGGGTGTGGGATGCCCCTCCAACTCGCTGTCGATCCGCCGCAGAGTGAGCAACCTTTCCACCGGAAAGGCTCCGCCTTCGGCCAAGGCCGCGTAAAGGACCGGTGCGGCATGTCCCTTGGAGAGCACGAAGCGGTCATTCGCCGGATGATCCGGCCGGGTGAGGTCGAAGCGCAGGAATTGGAAGAAGATGGTGGAGACCAGGTCGGCACAGGAGAAGCAGGAAGTCGGATGTCCCGAACCGGCCTCGGTGGTGGAGACCAGCGAGTGGCGCCGCAAACGGTTGGCCATTCCCTGGAGGGATCGGATTCGGTCGGGGGTGACCACGGTAGAATCTGGATTTGATGTCATGGCTGTCCTGTGATGTCTGGTTATTCGAAACTATGGATTTGCCGTCCGCCCCGGACGGCAACAGTATCGCTCCGGGGGGTGACGCCAGTTTAACAGCCCGTGGTAAAAGTCGTCACGGCATTCGACCGTCCCTGCATCCCG
>JAPOYZ010000266.1:1541-2471 GCA_026706325.1 Candidatus Aminicenantota bacterium | reverse complement strand
AGATGTACCGCCTGGCGCTTGGTGCGGAGTCCAAAAGTCTGCATGGCGCGCTCAATGAGTTCATCGTCGATGTCGATATTGGTCCGGCCCACGACACCATCATACACGTTTATGTGTATATTGTGCGAAGAGCGAAGGAGAAAGCACTATGGATCTGGAGGGAAAGAGGATTGTGGTCACGGGCTGTGCGAGTGGGATGGGTGCGGCGACGGTCCGGGCCTATGTGCAGGCGGGGGCGAAGGTGGTGGGGATGGACATTGCCGACGAGGCGGGACAAGAAGTTTGCGCTGATGCCGCGGAGGGCGGGCCAGGCGAAATCGTCTATGTGTCGGTGGATGTGTCTGACCCTGTTCGGGTGGAGGCAGCGTTCTCCGAGGCCGACGATTATCTGGGCGGACTGGATGCGCTGGCGCACCCGGCTGCCATTCATGCGCCGTCCAAGGCGGGAGACGTCACCATTGATGAGTGGGATCGGATGTTTGCCGTGAACGTGCGGGGCACCGTGCTCACCAACCAGGCGGCCTACCACCGACTCAAGATTGCCGGTGGAGGTGCCATCATCAACTTCGGGTCGATCTCCGGACAGCGGGCTGAGCCGGAGGCGGCGGCCTATTCGGCGTCAAAGGGCACGGTGCACGCTTGGACCCGCACTGCGGCCGGTGCCTGGGGTGCTGACGGAGTGCGGGTGAACGCCGTGCTTCCCGCCATCAGGACACCCATGTTCCAGGCTTCCTGGGATAGGGCCACCGACGAGGAGCGAACCGAGAAGTTCTGGCGGAACATCCACAGCATCGCGCTGGGCCAGGAGTACGGCGACCCTGATCGGGACCTCGGTCCGGTGATGGTGTTCTTGGCCTCGGACGCGTCGCGTTTCATCACCTAGCGCACGTTCCCCTGGCCGCCGTCGACGGGGATGAGCTGGCCGGTGAT
>JAPOYZ010000266.1:0-1531 GCA_026706325.1 Candidatus Aminicenantota bacterium | reverse complement strand
GACCTCGGTCCGGTGATGGTGTTCTTGGCCTCGGACGCGTCGCGTTTCATCACCGGCCAGCTCATCCCCGTCGACGGCGGCCAGGGGAACGTGCGCTAGGTGTGGTCAGCTCGGTCGTGGGTGGTGGGGGCCCGGGCGTTGAGGTGGCTACAGGCATCGTCGCCATCAGCGGGCCGCGTGGATTGGGCGCCAAGAATCTCGGCTAGGGACTGCTATCTTTCGTCCAGCGAGTCCTAGGGGAAGGATGTGGTGGCGGTTGTTGGTGACATTGTCGGGTTGATCGCTCGGGCTCCTTGGCGGGAGGCGGTGACTTATCGGCACTCGTGGCCCCATGAGTACGTGGTGGTCAAGAAGGATGCTCAGGAGGCGTTGCTGGCTGCATTCTGTGCCCGGATCGCGGCAGGGGAGGGCGTCGAGTGCCAGTTCTTCAACCAGAGGCGCCAGTATCTGTTTGTCGGCGACCATAAGTACTGGACGATGACGGAGTGCGCGGACATCGACCTGGAGTCAGACGACTACGTGCTCAACCGGGCCCGCCTGTACCGGGACCGCCGCGACTTCGTGATCGGCCCGGGTGACACCGGCATCAGGGAAGACTGAGGACACCGTGGCCTCAACCGAACAGCAACCACAGCGGGTGGACATCCGCGAGATGTGGCCGAATGAGGCGTATCACTTCACTCCGTGGTTGGCCGAGAACTTGGACTTGTTGGGAGCGGAGCTCAGTTTGGAGTTGGAGTTGGAGGCGCAGGAGAAGCCGGTCGGGCCGTTCCGCTTGGACATCCTCGCGCGGGAGACTGGCACTGATGCGAAGGTCGCGATTGAGAACCAACTGGAACGCAGCGACTTCAGGCATCTCGCCCAGCTTCTCGTCTACGCCACCGGCTGCGAAGCCCGGGTGGCGATTTGGGTTGCGACGGAATTCACCTACGAGTTGGCCCAGGTCTTGCACCGGCTCAACGAGTGGACAGTCGACGAAACCCAGTTCTACGCCGTGAAGGTCGAAGTCACCCGGGGCGTCCAGGACTCGGAGCTTGAGCCGAAATTCCGCAAGTTTGTCTACCCGGGAGGCTGGGACAAGGGCGAGACGCTTCCACTCGAACCACCGCCGCCTCCCGATGTCCAACGGTCGCAGAGCATCTTTGAACCGTTGATCGCCGAAGTGGCGCGCACCGGGCAATTTCAGCCAAAACCACGCATAAGGTTCGATCACGCTGGCCGGTACGCGGTTTCCTTCGAAGGGACGAACAATGCATGGGTGATCCTGCACATCGAAGCTGGCGACAAGGAGTCCACCAAACGCACCTTCGACGCCCTCGACTCACGGCGCAGCCAGATCGAATCAGAGATCCCGATCGATGCTGAGTCGGAGTGGGTTTGGCTCCGCCACGACAGATGGGGATTCTCCAGCATCAACGTGAGGAGGGATGGCTCAATCACCGACCCGCCGGAGGCACAACACGAAATCCGGATGTGGATGCTCGACCTCTTGAAGAAGTTCCAGGAGGCGTTCGATCCAGACGTAGCGGCA
>JAPOYZ010000079.1 GCA_026706325.1 Candidatus Aminicenantota bacterium | reverse complement strand
GCCGCATGCTGGCCGGCGTCGAACGATTGCGCCGCCGGCTCAAGGCCAGGAGCCACTATCGCGAGTACGTGAACCTGGGCCGGAGGAGGAGGAGACAACTTCTGGATCGACGGCGGATTCCGCTTCATCCGGCCGTCCGCTGCCCGGATCCCGCGCCTCGCCCGGAATCGCGTAAAAAAGAAGCTTGTTGTCGCCGACCCGCACCGTGCGGGTCCAAGTGATCCGGCGGGACGTTTCCGGACGCGGAGTCTTCTTGAACACCTCCAGCATGATGGTGCTCTCCGGGCGCATCCAGGGCATGGCCGAGAGCCTCTCCAGAAGCTTGGCGTGGCGTTTGAACTTGTAGGGCGGATCCAGAAAGACGAAGTCGACGGCGGGAGGCCGGAGATTCCTCAGCAGGGTGAAGGAATCCTTCTGGTGAATCTCGAATCCCTCCTCCACGCGGCAACGGGCCAGGTTCTTCCGGACCAGCGCCGTGGATTCTCGAAACCGGTCGTTGAAGATGACGTAACGGGCGCCCCGGCTGATGGCTTCGATTCCCACGGCTCCCGACCCGGTGAACAGGTCGAGCCAGACGGAACCCGGGACCCGGTCCCTGACGATGTTGAAGAGGGTCTCCCGTGCCCGGTCCGTGGTGGGCCGGATGTCGGCCCTGAAGCTGGCCAGCCTCTTGCCACGGAATCTGCCGGCGATGATCCTCATGTCCGCTCCAACGGAATCAACCCACGTCGAAGAGACCGAATCGACTCCGCCACTGGTCCGCCAACCGGGCCAGTTGGTCCTTGCCCTCTCCCTTTGCGTCTTCGGTCAGGAAGCTGAAATGATCCCGGGCCTCCCGGGCCGCCAACTCCAGCAGGCGGCGGTCCCGGACGATGTTGCCGAACCGGAACTGGGGAATCCCCGACTGCCGGGTCCCCACGAACTCCCCGGGACCCCGAATCTCCAGGTCCTTCTCGGCGATCCGGAAGCCGTCGGAAGTCCGGCACATGATATCCAAGCGGCGGAAGGCATTCTCGGATCGAGCCCCGCCGGTCATGAGAACGCAGGTCCCCCTGTGGCCTCCGCGCCCGATCCGCCCCCGTAACTGGTGGAGCTGGGAAAGGCCGAAACGGTCGGCATGCTCCACCACCATGACCGTTGCGTTGGGAACGTCCAGACCCACCTCCACGACCGTCGTCGCCACCAGAATCTGTATCGTGCCGTCGCGCAGGGACTGCATCTGCGCATCTTTCTCGTCACTCTTGAGACGGCCGTGGATCACACCCAGCCCGTAGCCCGGGAACACTTCCCGGAGTTGACCGGCCATCTCCTCGGCGGCGCGCAGTTCCAGCTTCTCCGACTCCTCGATCAACGGATACACCACGTATGCTTGACGGCCCTGGGCCAGTTCCCGCCTCAGGAGGCCGTAGACCCGGTCCCGGTCCCGTTCCGAGTAGAGGACCGTCTCGACCGGCCGGCGCCCCGGAGGCAACTCGTCCAGCACGGAGAGGTCCAGGTCGCCGTACGCCGTCAGGGCGAGGCTTCTGGGAATCGGAGTGGCCGTCATGATCAACACGTCGGGCTGATCCCCCTTGCCCATGAGCCGCGACCGTTGCAGGACGCCGAAACGGTGTTGCTCGTCGATCACCGCCAGACCCAGGTCCCGAAACCGGACCGGGGCCTCGATCAGGGCGTGAGTCCCGATGACCAGTTGGACGGCGCCCGAACGGATCTCCTCCAGGATGCCCTGGCGCCGCTTGCCCCGGACCCGTCCCGTGAGCAGCGCCAACCTGTAACCGGTGTCCCGCAGATATCGCGAAAGTGTCCGGAAGTGCTGCTCGGCCAGGATCTCCGTCGGCGCCATGAGAGCGGCCTGGAATCCGTTCTCCAGCACCACCACCATGGCTTGGAGGGCGACGATGGTCTTGCCCGAGCCCACGTCCCCATGGAGCAGCCGTCTCATGACGTTGCCGCTCCGCAGATCGTCGACGATCTCGCCCACCACTCTCTTTTGGGCGGACGTGGGATGGAAGGGAAGGATTCCCTTCACTACCTCGCGAACCCCATCGTTGATCTCGATCCGACGGGTCTTGGGCAGGGACTCCCGGTCCCGGCGCACCACCTGGAGACCCAGGTGAAACAGGAAGAATTCCTCGAAGACGAATCTGCGCTGCGCCGGAGTCGCGCTCGACTCCAGGTCCGCCAGGAAAGCCTCCCGCTTCCGGTCCTCCGGCCGGACGGGGAAATGGAGCTCGCGCCACGCCCGGCGGCGGTCCGGGAGGCCGTGCTTCTCCAGCAACCGGTCGGGAATCGGGTCCTGGACCTCCCGCTGCAGCCCGGTCACGGCGCGATGGACGATGGTGCGCATAGACCGGGCGGTCAGTTTTCCCACCCGCCGGTAGATGGGCACGATCCGTCCGGAATGGATCGCCGAGTCCGACGAGGAGACCACGAGCTCCCATTCCGGGTTCTGGAGCACCGGGCGGAGAGTGTA
>JAPOYZ010000047.1 GCA_026706325.1 Candidatus Aminicenantota bacterium | reverse complement strand
GCATACCAATCTTCTGAGGACTCCACCCTCTCTCCGTCTTCAGAAAACAGAGCCGAAGGAATCTCCATCAGGTGTTGCCCCGGTTGCCTGGATGGTCCCCGAACCCAGGGATGGTAGGTGAGCCTGCCCAGGTTCCCGGTCTCCCCCGGCGCCAGCGAAGTCAGAATGAATCCCAACAGGCCCGCGAGGACCAATTTTCTGTATTTCTGTCTCACTCCGCTCTCCTCACTCCGTCTGCAGGGTTCTCCAGCGCCAGGGAACGGAACTCCTTCATCCGTCTCGTCCACAACTCCTTCAATCGGAGCACCTTGCCCGGATGCTCCGAGGCCAGATCGGTGGTCTCGGTGCGGTCGGCTTCCAAGTCGTAGAGTTCCCACGGCCCTTCCGGACCTTCCGAAACCAGCTTCCAGCGGCCGGACCGCACCGCCCGGTTCTTCTCGTGGTACCACCAGAGATGGTCGCGAGCGACGGCGCCATCGTTGGCGAAAACGGGAAGAAGGCTCTTTCCGGGAAGGGGAGGAGCCGCAACCGGTTCGCCTGTCGAGTTCCGCCAGTCCGATAGTCCGACCATCTCCAGGACGGTGGGGACGAAGTCGATCACGTGGCCCACATTGTGGCGGAGTTCGTTGCGGGAAGAGATGCCGCGGGGCCAGTGCACGATGAGCGGTGTGGCGATTCCACCTTCGTGGACCCACATCTTGTGGCGCCGGAAGGGGGTGTTGGCGACGGTCGACCCACCCGGACCCAGGCACAGGAATGTGCCGGCCGAGCCAGGTTCGGCCTCCGGGTCGTGGCCATCGCTGCGGACGATGAGCTCGCAACTGGCGCCGTTGTCCGAGAGGAAGAGGATCAACGTGTTTTCCAAGGCGTCCATGCGGCGAAGCTGTTCCAGCACCCGTCCGATCTCCCGGTCCATGCTGTGGATCATGGCGGCATGGATGGCCATCTTTGCCGCCTGAAACTCGCGCTGCTCCGGGGTCAGCCGGCTCCAGGGAAGTGGCCGGTTCACCTCGCCGGGTCCCAGCGCCTCCAGGGTTCCGGGGAATTCCCGGATCGGCCCCACTTCGGGTTCCATTTCAGGCAGCCGGCCGGAGATGATGCCCATTTCCCGGATCCGCCGCCACCGGTCCAGGCGAATATCAGCCCAGTCGCGCCGGTACCGGTCGCGGTAACGGGAGATGTCCTCGGGCAGGGCGTGGAGGGGGAAGTGGGGTGCGGTGAATGCCAGGTAGTGGAAGAAGGGCTGGTCGCCGAATTCGGCGGCATGTTGCTTGAGGATCCTGATGGCGTGATCGGCGATGGCGGTCGTGGCGTAGTAGCCGCTGCCGGGCTCGATGGGGGGAAGCTCCCGATCGTCCTCCCAGTGGACCTGCGGATTGAAGAACCGTCCCTGGTCCCGCAGGTAGTAGGACCGATGAAATCCGTTGGCCACGGGCATCCCGTCGATGTGCCACTTGCCCGAGTGGTAGGAGCGGTAACCGAGCGGCCGGAGCATATCGGGAAGCAGGCGGGCCCAGTCCGGACGTTCGCCCCTTCCGCCGGGGACACCGGGCAACTTATCCCGTCCCACTTGCTGGGCGTAGTAACCGGTGAGCAGCGAGGCCCGGGTGGGCCAGCACCTCGCCGTATTGTAGAACTGGGTGAAGCGGAGGCCGCCTCGCGCCAATCCGTCCAGATTCGGCGTCTCGATCTCGCCCCCGTAGCACCCGAGATCGGAAAACCCCAGGTCATCGGCCAGGATGACCAGGATGTTCGGGCTTCTGGGCTCTGTCAGGACAAGGAACAGCATCGTGCATAAAGCACAAATTGGCAAAAGAGCACCAAGCACTAAATTCCAAACGGCATGCGGTCTTCGATTCACAAGCCGACTGAAATAACTTGCGGATTTGAAGTTGGGTGCTTGGGATTTGTTATTTATGTGTAATTTACTCTTTCGGCTCCGGAGGGGTGCCGGTATATCCCGGATTGGGCGGATCGAAGTAGCCGTTGCCGTCCACATCCAGGAGGATGGGGTTGGTGAAGGAGAAGGAGCTGAAATTGGAAAAGGGGGCATCCCACCTTCGGTCCGAAGTCGCCAGCACCAGGTACCAGGTGTCCTTTTCGGGCCGGACTGTCACGTCCTCGTCGAAGCGCACGACCTCCGGCCGGTCCTCCACCGGGAAGGTTCGAATCAGGCTGCCGTTGGCGATCAACTCGATCCGATCCACCGGGACCCAGGGCACTGCCTGAACCTGAATGTGAAGCGTCGTTCCTTCCTTTCCGGCAGCGAGCTGGGAACCCACGGGGCTCCCGTCTCCGGCGGAAAAGCGGATCACGGGCCCGAAGGAGGCCGTAGAGGCTCTTCTCTTGAGAGCGTCGACCACCTGGCCAGGGTCGATCTCCCAGGGGTTGTCCGTCTCCGAGAGGACGTAGTTGCGAGGATAGCCGGGAAGCTCGCGAGGATACCCGTGGGCGTCGCCAACACCGACGCCCACGGG